>NZ_JADEXF010000229.1 GCF_015207245.1 Nostoc cf. edaphicum LEGE 07299 | reverse complement strand
AGCGACAAAATCAAATGTTTAAATCGCGTAGAGCCAGACGAATTTGCTCGACTCGTCTGCGGTTGACACCGAGATCCGACTCTCCCACGCGAGATGCCGATCGCAGATGAATTACTGACTCATTAGGAGGTAAATAAAATTCTACATCATCAACAAATTTGAAGATACGGCTTTTAGAAAGAGCATGGATGTAATTATCTGTTTGTTCTACAATTTCTGTACGGGGAACAACACCGATAACTTTTAGTAAGATTTCTCTAGCTGCATTGCGGTCTACATGATAAGGAATCGGGTCGATGGCGTGTTTTTCATCTGCGTTTTGACTAACAACACAGTTGTCTGAAGCCGGACAAGAACTAAGATGACCATTATCAACTCCCAAGCTAGAAGCAGCCCAAGTAGCCCCAGGAAGTATTAAACTACTAATTAAAGTTAAGAGTATTGCAAAAGCGATACTCCGCAAGAATCGCTGCCGGAACGCTGTTAGCAGACGGGACATAATAAATTTACTCCTTTTGTGCGGTTATTTCGGGTGAGTACTGCGAGTTGCCTGTTTGCTCTACAGATTATCATCTATCCAGCCATACTCTGAGTTTGAGCAATCCCAATGTAGCCGCACCGACAAGTCCCTTGTGCCATTATTCGTGCCAATAACGGAATCAAGCCAAAAAAGTGACCAATAATTCAGATTTCCATTGACTACGAACCCAAAATCATTAACAGGGGTTGCAACTGCATTCCCTGGTGATTCCAGCTTTGACTCGGAAGAATTGGCTGGTATCTGCTTTGTTGTGGCCAATGTTAAAAAGTTTGATGGTTGTAGATGAATATAGGAATAATCCAGTCTTACAGTAACGGGTTTTTAGAAGTTGTACCAGAGAGCGATTATTGGCAGATTGCTGCTATACACATCAATGGCCAAGCCTACTGCCCTACTCCTCAGCTTTATCGTTCAGAAAAAGTGGCATTAGCAAAAGCAACACAAATTTATGATTGGATAGCTGACCACGAACACCAAATCAGTGATGAGGCTTACTACTGCTCTGAATTGAAACTCATCCTCTGGCAGCAACCAAAAGTATCTTAGTACAGCATTTCATTAATTCGTACTGAATTAAATTGCCAATACACGACAATGTTAATGCATGGGCTTGCATTGTTAATGCGTCGGCCGCCTTGTTAATGCATGGGCTTGTATTGTTAATGCGTCGGCCGCCTTGTTAATGCATGGGCTTGTATTGTTAATGCGTCGGCCGCCTTGTTAATACATAGGCTTGCATTGTTAATGCGTCGGCCGCCTTGTTAATGCGTTGGCTTACATTTACATTAAAAACGCTACGCTTTTACGCAAAGCTGTACTTAGTTAACAAGGCAGATTGCTTGCCTTGGGCAAATCTGATACTAGTTTCGTATTAATGTTTCAGAGTAAATCTATAATCCCTGCCGCAAATGTGGGGATTTTGTTTGTTGATAGGATGTGTAGGCACACGCGCCACCTTGAGAAAGTCGTGTTAAGTCGAAGTAGCTAGGTTCTCGGTGCAGGGGTAACTGAAGATTCATTTCTTTAGTTTATCTAAAGTCGCATCTAAGTTATCAAATTACCTTTCTAAGATAGAAGCAGCAACTATAAGTTGCTATAGATGACTAAAACCCAATTAACAGCTAGTGGCTGCGGAGAACATAAAAATGACTAAAGCGCCGGAATCTTTAGACTTATCTGCTTACGATGCTACAGACAGAGCCTTAGATCGTGACTGTACAACCTTATCCCGTCACGTCCTCCAACAACTTCAGAGTTTTTCGCCAGATGCACAGGATTTGAGTGCGCTGATGAATCGCATCGCCCTGGCCGGAAAACTGGTGGCTCGTCGTATGAGTCGCGCCGGTTTAATGGAAGGCGTTCTCGGATTTACTGGGGAAGTTAATGTCCAAGGCGAATCCGTCAAAAAGATGGATGTCTACGCAAATGATGTATTTATCTCAGTGTTTAAGCAAAGCGGCTTAGTCTGTCGCCTCGCGTCTGAGGAAATGGAAAATCCCTACTACATCCCGGAAAATTGCCCCATTGGTCGCTATA
This sequence comes from Nostoc cf. edaphicum LEGE 07299, assembly GCF_015207245.1. Taxonomy (GTDB): domain Bacteria; phylum Cyanobacteriota; class Cyanobacteriia; order Cyanobacteriales; family Nostocaceae; genus Nostoc; species Nostoc edaphicum_B. Next base: position 4,278 of record NZ_JADEXF010000229.1, on the reverse strand, counting down.
CCTTGCTGTATGACCCAATTGATGGCTCATCCAACACTGATAATAATCTCAGCTTAGGTTCCATTTTCGCCATTCGCCAACAAGAAGGAACTGATAGCGATGGTAAGGCAACTGACCTACTCGCCAACGGACGTAAGCAACTCGCTGCCGGATACATCCTGTATGGGCCCTGCACGATGCTGGTTTATACTATAGGTAAGGGCGTTCATTCCTTTGTTCTCGATCCCAGCTTAGGAGAGTTTATTCTCACAGAAGAAAATATCCGCATTCCTAACCACGGGTCTGTTTACAGCGTGAACGAAGGTAACTTCTGGCAGTGGGAAGAATCGATTCGAGAATACATTCGCTACGTTCATCGCACAGAAGGCTACAGCGCTCGTTATAGCGGCGCAATGGTGAGCGACATCCATAGAATTTTGGTTCAAGGCGGCGTGTTTCTCTACCCAGGCACAATTCAAAATCCAGAAGGAAAATTACGCTTGCTTTATGAAACGGCTCCTCTCGCCTTTTTGATTGAGCAAGCAGGCGGTCGTGCTACTACAGGACTGGTAAATATCTTGGATGTAGTCCCGAAAAAACTGCATCAGCGCACGCCTTTAATTATTGGTAGCAAAGAGGATGTCGCAAAGGTGGAGTCTTTTATTCAAAACGGACACTAGAAGACAATTCGTAATTCGTAATTCGTAATTTGTAGTTAGTGTTACGTAAGGGTTTTAAAGGTTTTATAAGGGTGATTTATTTACGCTGTGCTGTACTCTCATCTGCCATTAATTAAACGTTAATCATGGTGATTTAGGATTGGGGATGCAAAATAGCGCTTTTTGAAGATCAATTAAGGATTATCTCAGCTGGCCGATGCGATAAGTGATTGGCAACGCCACAATTCAAAAGTAAGCATCAAATTTTGATGGGTTTTGCCAACTTACTTAGAAAGATCACTATACAGGAGTGAAACAAATTAGAGTTATGTCTACCAATCATCTACTAGAAATTAACCAATACGGTCAAAGTATCTGGATGGATAATTTGACCCGTGACATTATTCAATCAGGTGAACTCAAAGACATGGTTGAAAATCAAGGTATATCTGGGATTACCTCAAACCCAGCTATCTTTGAAAAAGCGATCGCTGGTAACGTTATTTATGATGCCGATATCGAAGCCGGAGTTCGGGCTAACTTACCCATAGACAAAATTTACGAATCCCTAGTTTTTGCAGATATCCGTAATGCCTGTGATATTCTACGCCCTGTTTATGAAGCCTCGAATAGACTAGATGGTTATGTGAGTATTGAAGTCCCACCAACCATTGCCCATGATACTGAAGCAACCATAACCGAAGCCCGACGCTATTTCCAAGAAATTGGTCGGGAGAATCTGATGATTAAAATTCCTGGTACAGAACCTGGTTTGCCAGCAGTAGAACAGGTAATATCCGAAGGGATGAATGTTAATATTACGCTGCTGTTTTCTGTAGAAAGCTATGTAAACACAGCAATGGCTTATATTCGGGGCTTAGAAAAACGGGTAGCTGAAGGTAAGGACATCAGTAAAATTGCTTCAGTCGCTAGCTTCTTCCTCAGCCGGATCGATAGCAACATTGATGGCAAGATTGATGCTAAGTTGAAAAAAGGCGTTGATGATATTTCCGTGGAAGCAAAGCTAAGAGCTGTTAAAGGAAAAGTAGCGATCGCTAACGCTAAGATTGCGTATCAAGAATACAAGAAAATCATTAGAAGCGAGCGTTGGCAAGATTTGGCAGCAAAAGGGGCCACAGTACAACGGCTACTTTGGGCTAGCACCAGCACCAAAGACCCCAACTACAGAGACGTGATGTATATCGAAGAGTTGATTGGTCATGATACCGTCAACACCGTACCACCAGCGACCATTAAAGCTTGTGCCGATCATTGTAACGTAGGCGATCGCTTAGAAACAGATTTAGATAATGCTTACACGCTGATCGAAAACCTCAAAGATCCCGACATCAACATCGATCTTGATAACGTCATGGATGAACTGTTAGTCGATGGTATTGACAAGTTTATCCAGCCCTTCCAGTCCTTGATGAACTCTTTAGAAGAGAAGATCAAGGTATTGTCACCAGTGTAGAGACTGGGGATTGAAGAAGGGAATAGGGTACAGGTTACAGGGTACAGATTATCACCTGTCACCTGTCACCTGTTACCTCTCCCCCAATCCAAAATCCAAAATCCAAAACCCAAAATCCAAAATTGTTATGGTTAGTCTGCTAGAAAATCCTTTGCGCGTTGGTCTGCAACAACAAGGGATGCCCGAACCCCAGATTATAGTCATTTTTGGCGCTTCTGGCGATCTCACCTGGCGCAAACTAGTGCCAGCACTTTACAAATTGCGGCGAGAACGGCGTATTCCCCCAGAAACGACCATTGTCGGTGTGGCACGTCGAGAATGGAGCCATGAGTACTTCCGCGAACAAATGCAAAAGGGGATGGAAGAAGCACATCCTGATGTCGATTTAGGGGAACTCTGGCAAGATTTCTCTCAAGGTCTGTTCTATAGCCCTGGAGATATAGACAACCCCGAAGGCTACCAGAAACTAAAAAACTTATTGACTGAATTAGACGAAAAACGGGGCACACGAGGGAATCGGATGTTCTACCTCTCGGTTGCCCCTTCATTCTTTCCTGAAGCGATTAAGCAGCTAGGAAGCGCTGGGATGCTAGAAGATCCCTACAAACATCGTCTAGTAGTTGAAAAGCCCTTTGGTCGAGACTTGGCTTCTGCCCAGAGTCTTAACCAAGTGGTACAGAAATTTTGTAAAGAAAACCAAGTATACCGCATTGACCACTACTTGGGTAAAGAAACAGTCCAGAATTTGCTGGTATTTCGCTTTGCCAATGCGATTTTTGAGCCGTTGTGGAATCGTCAATTTGTTGACCACGTGCAAATTACCGTGGCAGAAACCGTGGGAGTGGAAGACCGGGCTGGTTACTATGAAAGCGCCGGCGCACTACGGGATATGTTGCAAAACCACTTAATGCAACTTTATTGTCTAACGGCGATGGAAGCACCCAATGCAATGGATGCCGACAGCATCCGCACAGAAAAAGTGAAGGTACTCCAAGCTACTCGTTTAGCTGATGTTCACAATCTGTCGCGGTCAGCAGTACGCGGTCAGTATAGTGCTGGCTGGATGAAGGGCCAAGAAGTGCCAGGGTATCGGACAGAACCAGGCGTTGCTCCCAACTCCACTACACCGACCTACGTCGCCATGAAGTTTTTGGTAGATAACTGGCGCTGGAAAGGTGTTCCTTTCTACTTGCGTACCGGGAAGCGGATGCCGAAAAAAGTCAGTGAGATTGCCATTCACTTCCGCGAAGTTCCATCTCGGATGTTCCAATCTGCTGCCCAACAGACAAACGCCAATATTTTGACGATGCGGATTCAGCCAAATGAAGGTATTTCCCTGCGTTTTGATGTCAAAATGCCGGGGGCAGAATTCCGTACCCGTTCCGTTGACATGGACTTTAGTTATGGTTCCTTTGGCATCCAAGCAACATCTGATGCCTACGATCGCTTATTCCTTGATTGTATGATGGGCGATCAAACATTGTTCACCCGCGCGGACGAAGTAGAAGCCGCTTGGCAGGTCGTAACCCCAGCCCTTTCTGTTTGGGATGCACCCGCCGACGCAAATACTATTCCCCAATACGAAGCTGGAACCTGGGAACCAACAGAAGCAGAATTCTTAATTAACCAGGATGGCCGTCGCTGGCGCAGACTCTAAATATTAGTCATTAGTCATTGGTCATTAGTCACTAGTAACAACAAATGACAAATGACAAATGACCAATGATAAAATTCAAAATCCAAAATCCAAAATCCAAAACTTCCTATGGCTCCCCAAGCTTCTACAATTTACTCACTTCAGGCGCCAAAAGATATTTCGCTTAACGAAATAGAAGCGGAACTTCATCAAATTTGGCAAAGTTATGGCATTACTGGCGAGGACGGTGGGCTTCCTGCTGCCACCCGCGCCACGACATTTACCTTAGTGGTTTACGAACCCGAAGAAACCCAGTATCTTTTGGCTACTTTGGGATTTTACAACGGCCCGCTTGATGGGATTTTAGGGCCTCAGATGGTAGCTGCGTTGCGGCAAGTGCAGATAAAATATGGACTGCCAGATACTGGAACAGCAACACCTGAAATCCTGGCTATCTTGAGAGAAGAATTCATCAAACGTCAAGGAAACGGTGCTGCCGGAGACAACGGTTCTATTGAACTTCCCAGCTT
>NZ_JADEXF010000228.1 GCF_015207245.1 Nostoc cf. edaphicum LEGE 07299 | reverse complement strand
GGAATAATCTGTACCCTGTAACCTGTACTTTTCAAAGCCACAGCTACCCCACTCGCTGCCGAAGGTGAGAGGGAATAATCTGTACCCTGTAACCTGTACCCTATTCCCTATTCCCTTCTTCACTCCCCAATCTTACCGAGATGGTAATGTTTCAAACCTGAATTCAGTTCCTACTTTAAGTTTGTTGCTATAGCGAGGAGACACGAGCAACGATGTGTCATAAGGATTTGGTAAATCAGGAGTACGGATATAAGGATCGTTGCCAACTTGCTGAGTCAGGGCATCATGATATAAAGTATTAATCAACTTAGCGTCGCGGGCAATTTCATTTTCTGGGAAGGAACCACCGAAACTAGAACCAGATCCGAGAAATGAGTCTAGCTGACGCCTGAGGCTGCTACTATTTTCGTAGAAATTGCGATCGTGACGAAAATAAGCTCGTTCAAATACATCATTCATAGTTTCAGAATTGGGTGTTGCCGTTTGGGCAGATGCAATAGAGGGAAAAGCAATACCAGCAGCAAGCAGCACCAATAAACCACCAAAGGTTTTAAATTTTATACGCACGTTTTTGACTCCTCAACTTTTGCTTTGGGCGAATCTTAATTTATGCTGAAGTTCAGAACTCTGATGAGTTCAACCTTTGGTGTAGCACAACTTTTAATGTTTTGTAATGACGTATCCTACTGAAACTCTTACCCACTCAGATATTTGGGCAACCACTTCTGATTTGACCACTTTACGCCACAAGCTACTAGATTTATTTTGCCAACTTGCTTATCAAGAAGGTGATTTTCTCCTATCTTCTGGGCTGCGTAGTTCTTATTACGTTAATAAGACACAGGTAACGCTCCATCCTCAAGGCGCTTTAGCAGTCGGACGGTTACTATTTCCTTTATTACCTGTAGATACACAGGCTGTAGGTGGTTTAACAATGGGAGCCGATCCAATTGTCACAGCAGTGAGTATAGTTTCTGTTTATGAAAACCGCCCAATACCAGCGCTGATTATTCGCAAGGAAGCCAAGGGTTATGGGACAAGAGCTTATATAGAAGGCCCCAGTTTACCAGAGAGCGCAAAAGTAGTAGTTTTGGAAGATGTAGTAACAACTGGGCAATCTGCTCTAAAAGCGGTTGAGCGTCTTAAAGATGCAGGTTATACCGTAAATCAAGTAATTTCACTGGTAGATCGACAACAAGGGGGAGGTGAGTTGTACCAGTCAGCGGGGTTGAAGTTTGAAACTTTATTTTCGATTCAGGAAGTTCAAGAACGCTATCGACAACTTGCAAAGTCATGAACAAAAGGAGATAGATAAATATGCAAGTAACAGTATCTACAGAACTAACACAAGAAAAAGTCGATAAAGCTGTGAGCGCAATTCTTGAAGTGCATGGAAGAAACAAGTCAAATCCTCTTCCCTTCTGCCTTCTGCCTCCTGCCTCCTGCCTTGTTTCTTGAAAGAGGGATTACTTCATCGGTAAGGTGAGGGTGAACGCTGTTTGACCAGAAGGTGTTAAATCAAGGGTAAGGTCGCCCCAATGTGCCCTGGCAATTTCTCGGGCTAGGCTCAGTCCTAGTCCGATTGCTTCTATCTTGCGGTTACGTGAGGGATCGCCGCGATAAAATCGGTCAAAAATACGTAGGCGAAGCCCGTCGTAGACATCGCGATCGCTTAGGGGAATATCTTTTGATGCATTGACAATAGTGACGTAGAGAGTTTTTGGAGTTTGATGAGCGCGAATTTGTATCCAGCCCTTGGCGAGATTGTATTTAATTGCATTACATAAATAGGTTTTGCAAAATTTGAATTAAAAGATCGCGATCGCCTTTTACCCACAACCCATCAGTAAAGTCAGTTTGCACTGTCAAATGGGGAGCTAGCATTTCTACATCTTCTAGCATCTCCATCAGCAACTCAGACATATCCACTTCAACCAGATACAAGCTCATTTTTCCGGCATCTGCCAGAGATAGCAGCAAGAGTTTTCGCATAATTCCACTCAGGCGGCGCACCTCATCTAACAAATTGCTTAAGCGCTGTTGTACTTCACTACCGGGATCGACCTGTTGGAGTGTTCGTTCTAGTTCGCCTTGCAAAATAGTTAGTGGGGTTTTTAGTTCATGAGCCGCGTCCACCCAGACCTGATTTTGCAGCCGCAGCGACAAAGTTAGGAGTTACAGAAGCACAGTTAAAGGCGGCATTAGGAGTTCCAGGCGATCGCAGTCAACGCCCACCCAGACCTGATTTTAAAGCCGCAGCAGCAAAATTAGGAGTTACAGAACAACAGTTGATCGACGCGCTAGGTGTTCCACCTCATCCTCCTGGCGATGGCGCAGTGTCTCCCCAAGGAAACCGTCTTAATCAACCAAAATAGTAAATAGACTACGCGGTAGGGGCGCAAGTCCTTGCACATAGGTGTTAACTTAACGCTAAACCCGCTTGGTGAGAACGTTTTGCCCTCACCCCAGCCCCTCTCCCATCCGTGAGCTACCGTGTACACACAAGTCTTTTAGAGTTGTTGCGTAACGTAGGAAAGATTAATTTTTGCAGGTCAATGCATTAAAGGTGCAGGTCAATGCATTAAAGGTGCAGGTCGATGCATTAAAAGTGCAGGTCGATGCATTAAAAGTGCAGGTCGATGCATTAAAGGTGCAGGTCGATGCATTAAAGGTACAAGTCGATGCATCAAAGGTGCAGGTCAACAAACTTATTGTGTACACCGTAGCATCCGTCAGAGGAGAGCTAGACATTCAATTCCCCTTCTCCTTTGGGAGAAGGGGTTAGGGGATGAGGGCGTGAGGGATTTGCAAAACGCCTGTCCGATATAGTTTTCGGCTTAAGTTGACACCAATGGGCCTTGCGTCCCTACGACAGGTGTGGTTCCAATGCTGCTCGGTTAAAGGGAAAAGGAGTGGAAGGCTAAATATATAAGGTTTTTCCCCTTTAACATGAGTCCCTTTCCCCCAAAACCCGACAAGTATTGGGTGTGGTTCAAATATATGAAAGATGCTGTATATATAGTGTGAGATTATTTGATTTTTTCTTTCGCCAGAACTACTACAATTACTATTGATGCTAGATAATGGGAAGGCTTTGACATTTTCTTGCCAATCTAGCCCGGAAACAATAACTAAGACTTATGCGAACTCACTATTGCGGCGAACTCCGAAAAGAACATATTGGAGAAACTGTTACCTTTTACGGATGGGTAGACCGTCGCCGCGATCATGGTGGTGTGATATTTTTAGATTTACGCGATCGCTCTGGAACTGTCCAAATCGTCAGCGATCCGCAACGCACCCCAGATTCTTACGAATATGCGAACGCCCTGCGAAATGAATATGTTGTCGAAATCACTGGTAGGGTAACACAACGTCCCGAAGAATCGTTGAATACCCGCATCCCCACAGGCGAGGTAGAAATCTACGCCGATAAAATTGAACTACTCAATGCTGTTCGCAAACAGTTACCTTTCCAAGTTTCTGTAGCTGACACCGAAACAGTACGAGAAGACTTACGACTGAAATATCGTTATTTGGATTTGCGACGCGAACGGATGGCGCAAAATTTGCAACTGCGTCATCAAATTGTCAAAGCCATGCGTCGTTATTTAGAAGATTTGGAAGGTTTTATCGAAGTCGAAACCCCAATTCTTACCCGTTCTACCCCAGAAGGGGCGCGGGATTATGTTCTACCCAGTCGCGTCAATCCTGGTGAGTGGTATGCTTTGCCGCAATCACCCCAGCTATTTAAACAATTGCTGATGGTATCCGGCTTAGATAGATATTATCAGATTGCCCGTTGCTTTCGTGACGAAGACTTACGCGCCGACAGACAACCAGAATTCACTCAGTTGGACATGGAAATGAGCTTCATGTCCCAAGAAGAAATTATCGAACTAAATGAGAATTTAATTTGCCATATCTACAAAACAGTTAAAGGCATTGAGTTACAGCGCCCTTTCCCCCGTCTCACTTATGCTGAAGGGATGGAACGCTACGGTAGTGATAAACCAGATACACGCTATGGTTTGGAATTAGTTGATGTCTCAGATATCGTGAAAGACTCTAATTTCAAAGTCTTTCGGGACACTGTTACCAATGGTGGTATCGTCAAAATCCTCCCCATTCCCAACGGTAACGATGTAATTTCTAATGTCCGCATTAAACCAGGCGGCGACTTATTTAAAGAAGCCAGCGAAGCCGGCGCTAAAGGTTTAGCTTATATCCGCGTCAGGGATGATGGCGAAATTGACACCATTGGGGCAATTAAAGACAATTTAAGCGAAGAACAAAAACAAGAAATTTTGCGCCGCACAGGTGCAAAAGCTGGACATTTGCTGTTGTTTGGGGCAGAGGAAGCTGCTACAGTTAATAAAACTTTAGATAGATTACGACAAGCGATCGCTAGAGAATTTAACTTAATCGATCCCGAAAAAATCAACTTACTCTGGATCACAGATTTCCCGATGTTCGAGTGGAATGCTGACGAAAAACGTCTAGAAGCATTACACCACCCGTTTACAGCACCACATCCTGATGATTTGAGCGATTTAAAGACTGCACGCGCCCAAGCTTACGACTTAATACTCAACGGCGTGGAAGTTGGCGGCGGAAGTCTGCGGATTTATCAGCGAGAAATTCAACAGCAAGTGTTTGAAGCGATTGGGTTATCTCCTGAAGAAGCACAAAGTAAATTTGGCTTTCTCTTAGAAGCATTTGAATATGGTACACCGCCGCATGGTGGCATCGCCTACGGTTTAGATCGTTTGGTGATGTTGCTAGCTGGCGAAGAATCTATTCGGGATGTCATTGCTTTTCCGAAGACACAACAAGCACGTTGTTTGTTAACAGATGCGCCTTCGAGTGTAGATGCTAAACAGTTAAAAGAATTACACGTTGCTTCGACTTATAAACCAAAGTCTTAACCGACTTTATCCAATTGGGCGGCATAAACAGCAATATCGTTTGTTTCATTGCTAATACCAAACAAGCCAACCCAAGGTGCGCTCTATCACTCAGTGTTTTGGAGCGCTCTTTGGGTTGGAGTAGTACTTGTATAATTCAACAGCAATTTTGATTATTTTAATGTTCAAAACTCAGTGACAATGTTAACAATTTTATCTTCGGTGTCGTATCCAAAGTAGGTTGGGTAAATACCATCTCCATACCCTGATGAAAAGGCAATTATATTTAATTGGGTAGATTTATCTATACAAATATTTGTCCAATCCCATGTAGGTCTGTAATTTTTTCTTAATTCATCTTGAATCAGGTCTATCAAGCTTTGTTCTTAAGGATTAGCAATGTATGCATAGTATATTGAATCGTCAATAATTTTTACTGCATCAAAATCCATAAAGCAACCGACTCCAGAATCAACTGGATAACCCAAGGTGTCATTTTCTGTAAGCGAAGCTAGTTCTTCATCAGAGCAAATACCTAATTTCCAATTTACGGGAGTTTCTTCGCTAATACGAATTATGGCATAAGCCACTCTTTGGTAATTATTTGTTGGATAATGAGCAACAATTAATAAAACAGGATATTTACCAATTGGTAAAGACTTTTGAAAAGCTTCACTATCAGGAAAAGCAAGTGGATCGCAAGCTACTAATCTTCCTGAAGTTAAAATTAATTCCCCAACATAATGGGTTGTAAATGTAATATCTACAATTGAACTAGATAATTTTTCACCTCTTAAAACTTTATAAAAATTAATAGTATCCATTTTTGTATAACGCTTGAAATAGACATTGTAGCATAAAATACTTCAAATCCTTACAATGCTTAAGTGCTTGATAAAACCTGTTGTCTTTGATGAAGTTCAAAGTGCAAATATTTTTTGCATTTAATCTGATTTATGCATTAGCTCTTAATGTAATTTGCTAGAATTACTATAGTTTTTGTTTCTGAAATCTGGAAGAAATCTAGCATTTTATTATTATGATTATGCGCCTTCCCACAATTGCTGCAACCTTTCTGGTTGCTAGTCTTGGTATCGGTACACTTTTGAGTATTGCTGCCCCAGCCTCGGCTGAAGAGATAATAACTTGTTCAAGCCAAAATAATCGAAGGAATACTTGTTCGGTAGATACAAGAGGCAGAGTGAGGCTTGTCAGGCAATTGTCTAACACCAGTTGTAGAGGAAATTGGGGCTATCGGAGAAATCGTATTTGGGTGAGAAATGGTTGCCGAGCTGAGTTTTCAGTTGGCGATCGCAGAAACGACAGATATGACAGATACGATCGCAGAAACGATAGATATGACAGATACGATCGCAGAAACGATAGATATGACAGATACGATCGCAGAAACGATAGATATGACAGATACGATCGAAACGATAGATATGACAG
>NZ_JADEXF010000227.1 GCF_015207245.1 Nostoc cf. edaphicum LEGE 07299 | reverse complement strand
TTATAACTGGCTAACAGATTTAGCTTGTGTACCTTACCAACTTGAAATATGCTGTAATATCTAAAACCAGATTAAATTTGCACTACTTCAGAAATTGCAGCAGTACCAGCTATAAACTTATCAAAGGTTGATTAAGGATTTATGCAAGTTAAAATAAAATTTTAGCTCCCCAACTTCTTGAAGAAATCGGGGATCTATCTTACCACGGTATTTGCGATCGCTCTTGCACAACTTGCTGATATACTTGCTCGGTTTTCTTGGCTAGTTTTGGCCAGCTAAAGCGGTGCTCTAAATCCTCATAAGCGTTATCCACCAGCCATTGACGATAACCTGGATTTTTCAACACTTCCAAAATTCCCCAAGCTAAAGAATCGGGATTGTTCACCCAAGTCACAATGCCTGTTTTGGTATGTTGCACCACTTCTGGAAAACCACCAGTATCAGAAACTACTACAGGTACACGAGAAGCAAAGCTTTCTAAAGCTACAATTCCAAAGGGTTCGTAAAGACTCGGAAAAACGGCACAATCAGCGACAGTTTGAAATTTATCTAAGTATTCATCGGAGAGAAAACCGGTAAAATAGCAATGATGCCAAATTCCCAAATTCCAGGCTTGGCGCTTGAGATGGTCAGTATTACCGCCACCAACGATTACAAATTTCACGTTACCTCTCATTTCTGAAAGGATTTTGGGTGCAGCATTGAGCAATATAGGTACACCTTTTTCATAGGTCATACGACCGAGGTAATAAACTATTTTCTCATCGTCTGCGGCAAATTGGCGGCGAAAATCCAGAGCATGAAAATCTGTATGATGCTGTTTCTTTTCGGCTCGAATACCGTTATAAATGACATCAATTTTGTCCCAAGGACTGTAGAGCGCTCGTTCTACTTCTTGGCGCATATAGTCGCTACAAACAATAATCCGCCACGCATTGTAAGCTAACAAGGTTTCTTTGCCATTTATATAGCCTTGGATGTCTGTGTGAATCCCGTTATAGCGTCCGTATTCTGTAGCGTGAATTGTAGCAATTAGTGGTATTTTAAAATTATGCTTGAGAGCGATCGCAGCATCTCCGACTAACCAATCATGGGCATGAATTAAATCAAAGGGCCCTTCTTCTAAAATCAATTTACCACCGTGATATCCCATACTCAAGTTGAGATTCACTACCCAGTGGAAAAAGTCGTTACTATATGCCACTGGCACTCGATGTATCTTTACTCCTTCAACAACCTCATACATTGATGCGTGACCAAACTCAGCTGTAATTAGGTGGATTTCATGTCCTAGCTTTACCAGTTCTGGGTACAACTCCGCCACATGCCGCGCAATTCCCCCAATAATCCTTGGTGGAAACTCCCAACTCAGTACCAGTATCTTCATCTACTAGACTCCCCGACACTTTATAAATATCTAACAAACTACATTTACCTAAAAATACAAGTCTGGCCAATGCAGTGAGTACTTTTACTAAAATTTTTAGATCTATCAAAGGTTATCAACTTTAGGCTAAGGATAGGAAGCAAAGTATAGTAATAATTCATAATTAGAACAATTGAGCCTCCCGCAACTAGGTGTCAAGAAGGGATAACGACGCAAACGGCATGAACTCGATCGCGTCCTTGCTGTTTGGCTAGATAAAGTGCTTTGTCTGCTGCATTAATCAAGTCTGGCGGCGAAATTTCGCAATTTGGCACAATGCTAACAACACCTAGACTAACGGTAACATGATCGCACACGCGAGATTGAGCATGGGGAATGGCTAAGTCGCGCACTGCTTGTCGAATAGTTTGAGCTACATAGATTGCTCCTTGAATCTCTGTATTAGGCAGAATGAATGATAGCAAATTCTTCTCCACCGTAACGAGCGACTAAATCGGCTGGACGCTTAACAATATTTTTGAGGGCACTTGCTAATTGCCGCAAACAATCATCCCCTCCTAAATGACCATAGGTATCATTGTAGAGTTTAAAAAAATCGACATCTAACAAAATTAAAGACAGTGAAAGTTGCTCGCGTTTGAGTCGCTGCCACTCAGTTTCAAGATACTGATCGAATCGGCGGCGATTGGCTATTTGAGTCAAACCATCTAGGGTAGCTAATCTTTGTAATTCTTCATTGGCAGCTTGCACTTGCTGGTAGAGTACTGATTGATGAATAGCGATCGCTACTTGACTAGCCAATTGCTGCAACAAATTCACTTCAAATGCTTGCCAATAACGAGGTGCGGTACACTGGTGAGCAATAAGTAAACCCCACAGATGCTGTTCATTCAAAATCGGCACTATTATAGCCGCTTTAACTTGATAGAGTTGTAATAACTCAAAAACCTCGGCTGAAAAATCAGATTCCTCAATATTATGGAAGACTTTAGGTAATCCCTGATAATAGTCGCTAAAATCTTGTTTGAGGGAAAATGGGTGCATTGTCAGTTCTAATCTCTGAGGATAGTCATCACCCACTGATTTTGCCGCGAAATTCCCACTTCCGTCAGATTCTAACTGATAGATAGCTACGGAATCTGAACCTAAACACTGGCGAATACTATTTACTGTTGTATTCAGAACCTCCTCCAAATTCAGCGATTGCCGAATCTGTTGAGTTACTTCAGTAATTAGCCGTTCTCCCTCGGCCTGTTGTTGCAGCATCACTTCGGCTTGTTTGCGAGTGCTAATGTCTTCTACCGAGCCAAGAATCTGCGTTGGAGTGCTGTTAGTATCTCTGGCAAATACGACTTCTCGTGTATGTAGCCAACGCCATTCTCCATTTTTGTGTCGGAATTGGTATTCAGTGGAAAGTACTTCATTGTCGTTCAGATTGACGAAGCGATTCGGTATGTCATAGCAGAGGTGTCGGTCGTCTGGATGAAAGCAATTCATCAACCACTGCGGATCTGCGTTACAAAATTCCTCTGGAGAGTAGCCTAAAATATTCACACTTTTCTCGTTAAGATAAATACTTGTTCCTTTTAAGAGGTCAAATAGATATAAAATATGCGGTACGGTATTAGCAACCTTTTGTAGAAAGTCTTGACTGAAGCGCAATGCCTCTTCAGCTTTGTGGCGCTCCTGAAGCGCGACTTTGTATTCAGTAATATCTCGTCCCTCTGAGATCAGTAAGGTAATATGCCTGGTTTGATCGAGTATAGGACGCAGTGAGAAATCAATCGCGATCGCTTGACCATCTCGACCTAAAATCTCAACTTCATAGCGAATAAATTCACCATTAGCAGCAGCTGCGATCGCAGTTTTTAATTGCTCTTGGGTATTTGGAGAGGTTGTCCACCACTTTGCTTCCCAAAATGGTTTGCCAACTACTTCTTCTCGATTAATTCCAGCAAAGTCTAGTGCTGTTTGGTTGGCTTCTAATACAATTCCATTCGGTTGAAGCAATGCGATAAACTGAATGGTTTGATTGAAGATCGCCCGGAATTTTTTCTACCAGAGTGCGATACTTTTGCTCTACCTCAGAAAGTTGTTCTTCTGCCTGCTTGCGACTCATGATGTTTTGAATTTCTACAATAAACGCTCATTTTTTCTGTTAGAAATCCCGCATTAGAGACACACTTAAGATGGCACTTAAGATGGTTGAGCCAACAGCAAGTCAGTGTGGCTTTTTGAAAGCTAAACCTGCCAGCAGCATACTGAAACTCGTACACTGAAAGCTGCTGTTTATAGGCTTTGTAATTAAAATTAACGGATGTTGAAAAAGAATACAGAATACAGAATTCAGAATAAGAAAACTGTGGTGGGGGACTAAAAGGATTGCATTCAACGAAGAGGCAGAGGGAAGGGGGGAGAGGACAAGAAGCAGAGGAGCAGAGGAGAAAGACTTACTGCAAATTCTCCCCTGCTCCCCTGCTCCCTTGCCTCTTTCTCAGACACTCGTGAACTTGCTACCACCGCGCTATCCGCCACTCTGACTCCAAGTTCATTCTGACTTCTGAATTCTGACTTCTGAATTCTGACTCCTGACTTCTGAATTCTATTAGTTTTGATCCAAGCGCAGTACTGCCATAAAAGCTTCCTGGGGTACATCCACAGTACCTACAGATTTCATCCGCTTTTTACCTTTTGCTTGCTTCTGCAAAAGTTTTTTCTTCCGACTGATGTCACCACCGTAGCATTTGGCTAACACATCTTTGCGCAAAGCGGGGATGTGTTCGCTGGCAATAACTTTACTGCCAATAGATGCCTGAATTGGCACTTTGAATTGATGGCGGGGAATTAGTTCCTTGAGTTTTTCTGCCATTGCCCGCCCGACATTGTAAGCTTTATCTCGATGCACAATCATCGCCAAAGAATCGACGGGATCGCCGTTAATCATAATATCCAGCTTCACCAGAGGATTTTCGCGGTAGCCAATAATGTGATATTCCATACTAGCGTAACCGCGCGATCGCGATTTCATCTGGTCAAAAAAGTCAGTTACAACTTCCGCCAAGGGTAGTTCGTAAGTAAGGGTGGTTCGTCCTTGGGCGAGATATTTCATATCTTTGAAGATGCCACGGCGATTTTGTGACAACTCCATCAAGCTGCCGACATAAGTTTCCGGCGTAATCATCTCTACTTGGACATAGGGTTCTTCAATTTTTTCGCGATCGTTGGGAGAAGGTAAACGGCTAGGATTATCGATGTACAGTTCCTCACCTTTGACGGTAATCACCTTATAAATCACCGAGGGGGCTGTAATGATTAAATCTAGGTTATACTCTCGCTCTAGACGTTCTTGGACAATTTCCATGTGGAGCAAACCCAAGAATCCGCAACGGAAACCAAACCCCATCGCGCTCGAAGTTTCTGGTTCGTAATGCAGCGCTGCATCGTTGAGTTCCAGCTTTTCCAAAGCTTCCCGCAAATCTTCAAATTGATCGGCATCAATGGGGAACATCCCGCAAAAAACCATCGGGTTCGCTTCTGCGTAACCTGGTAAGGGTGACTCAGCTTTCGCCTTACTCAGGGTAATTGTGTCTCCTACGCGTGCATCAGCTACAGCTTTAATTGCCGCTCCCAAATAGCCTACTTCCCCAGCGTGCAGTTCATCAACTTGCTTTTGAGTCGGAGAAAGAACACCTAACTCATCAATTTCAAATTCTTTACCAGACGCCATTAAATGGATGCGATCGCCTTTTTTCACGGTGCCATCCATCACCCGGAAATAGACAATTACTCCCCGGTAACTGTCGTAATAGCTATCAAATATTAACGCTCGTAAGCGTTCATTTATCGTATTTGGCGGTGGCGGTATCCGCTCGACAACTGCTTCTAAAATCTCGTTAATCCCAATTCCTTCTTTAGCAGAAGCCAGAATTGCTCCACTGCAATCTAGACCGATAATTTCTTCAATTTCGCCAATTACCCGTTCTGGTTCAGCCCCCGGCAAATCAATTTTATTCAAAACCGGGATAATTTCCAGGTTACTCTCTAATGCTAAATAGACATTTGCCAAAGTTTGCGCTTCCACACCTTGGGACGCATCTACTACCAATAGCGCTCCTTCGCAAGCAACAAGAGAGCGGGAGACTTCATAAGAGAAATCCACGTGTCCCGGAGTATCAATCAAGTTCAGCACATACTGCTGACCATCTTTAGCTGTGTAGTTCATCCGGGCAGCTTGCAGCTTAATCGTAATGCCGCGCTCCCGTTCCAAATCCATATTGTCGAGAAACTGTTCCTTCATCTGTCGGTCTTCAACAGTGCCAGTAGCTTGTAGCAAGCGATCGGCGAGGGTTGATTTCCCGTGGTCGATGTGAGCAATAATACAAAAATTGCGAATGCGAACTGCGGGAACGTCAGTCATATACTATCTTTGCCTTAGCAGCAACCAAAGTTAAAAGGGCAATTTACTTAATGTATTTTAATGCTTTCTTAGCCAAGACGCTCTGCTTTTAGTGCTGAGTGCTGAGTTCCGAGTGCTGAGTGGGGCAGAGGGGAGAATAACTCTTAACTTTTAACTCTTAACTCAGCACTCAGCACTCCTCTTCACCCCATCTTTAACTTTCGATCTAAATAGGTGGACATTTAAGAATATTATGAAAGTCTATTTGTCGCTGCTAGTATTCAACAGCTAGAAGCGTACAATAAATGTAAATAAGTACATCTAGGGATCGTGTCGGGATCGTGGGCAATTGCGACTAGTAATTGTTCATAATCGCTGGTTTATCGGCAAAACTTCTAGAGCCATTGTCTAGTCAGTTATATGAAAAATGCGATTTAAAACTTAAAGCTGTTACTTTGGTGCTATTTCAGGGAAGTATTTAACTGTGCCCTTGAAAATTTTTCAGCGAATTAGCCCAAATAATGAATATAACTACTTTACAAAACTTTAGACAAAACCAATTCAAAGCATTCAGAGTATATAAA
>NZ_JADEXF010000226.1 GCF_015207245.1 Nostoc cf. edaphicum LEGE 07299 | reverse complement strand
CCACTATCTGTTCACCTGTAAGTTCATATTTCTCTATATCACGGCAAACGAAATATATAGCTAAAAGAGGTTTAATGTCTTTACTTTGCAAGCCTACCCACTCTCCACCCTTTTCTTTCAACAATTTTGTCAAAAGTTCTCTAGCTTTAGCTGCACCTGGATTAATATTCTTTGAACGTATCAAGCAACCGCGAGTGAGGTCAAATTTTTTATAATCTATCAGTCGCCTCAATGCAGCACCTATAAACGTGCCATCTTGCTGAACTATACTTACTCCAATCCTCACCTTTCCCTTATTACCGATAATTTTGAAATCGATAAATCCTTCATCTACTGCTCTAGCTACTACATCTTCAATTGCTTCAATTGTAACTCCTTCAATCGTTTTACCTATTAAATTATTGAAGCCCATCCAAAGAGCAGTACTAATAGTTAGTTCTTCTTGCATTAATGAGTCAATAGAAGCTTCTACATTCGCTAATTCATTATCGAAATACGGTTGAACTGTATGTGGGGCTGGTGCTGGTGGAGGCAGTATTACAGATGATGGCAGAGGAGGCAATATTTCTCTACCTAAAGGTAAGGGAGGTGTGAAATTCTCTGCACACCATTTTAAAACTGACCTAACAGTTGGTCTACTTTTACCAAGTTCTCTGAGTTGAGTTTCATTAAATGGGTAAAGAGAATGAGGAAGTGTTTGTTTATGTTCCTTATAAAAATCTTGCAACCATTGACTAACTAAAACCACAATATCATCAGAATTTAAATATTTTAATGCAATTGGTTGCCTGTCAGCTTGTTCACTTGCTAATCTATCAACGACTGCTTCAGCTTGTGGTAATGTCCTGATTTGCTCATTCCAAGTTTCAGGATACATAGCTAAAAGGAAAACACCTTTTTTGAGATTGTTATACAAATCCTTAACTAAGTTTGCAATCACCTGTGCTGCTGTAAAACCTGTGTCGGAAATTTCTGCAATATCTAATTCATCAAAGCAAATCACCGGAACTCTATAATGGCTGGTTATATCTAAAATCTGGCGTACATTACTTAATGCTTCAGCTTCTCTATCTAAATTTTTATGATTTGGTAAACCTAGTGTATCAGCTTGTGCTTGTGTGATTTCTAAACCTGATAGCCAATAATTTGCATAGTGAACGTGTCCTGTAGAAAGTGTCCACAAAATAGCCCTAATTATATAAGGATTAGTAATATTTGGCTTAATTTTCAACACACCTTCTGTTAAGCTATCAATTGTCTTAGTTGAGTATTTGCTTAACCAATTTGGGTAAATATTACTAATGTACTGCTGTGGTGTATAGTTACAATTTTTAGCTTCATTAATTAAAGCAGCAGCTATTTCTTGCCACTGCATTACTTGTTGACCACCAAAGGCTCTAAGGCTAGAAGCTACAGCTTGCAGGAATTGATACTTAATCTGATTCAGACTGTCATACTTACCCATGTAAATAAATAAGGCATCGCCTTCTGTTTCTAAGTGATGGCGAACACGGCTTATAAGATGACTTTTACCTAACCCCTTTTCAGCTGTTATTGTGATACCTACTGTTTCACGTTTCCCTTTACGAATTTGTTCAACCGCATCAAATACTGCATTAGAAGCGTGAGAATTAATTATAGGAACATCGGGATAGCTTTTTCCCCATATCTGTTGGGGTCTGACAACAATATGTCCTGCAAATGGGTTTTGATTTCTAATTAGTTCATCAATGGTAGATGTAGTGGCAATCATAGTATTGTAAAATTCATTTAGTGAGGAATAGAAGGAAGTTTAGGCTTTGAGAAGCTTGGCGTAGCAGCGTAATCCATCTAATACAGTGGTGATGGAATCTTCTATTTTGTCAGGTGCGTTATCTTCTACAGTTCCGCCCTGTAGTTGCAAAATATCGTTAGCTTGGGTTTCCAGCAGCCAATCATTAAACTCTGTACGACTCACGCGATCGCCAATTCCTCTTCTAATGCGATAAATGGGCACTAGATTATTAAAGTTGTACTCATAGTTCAACTTGTCGTAGACTTCCAACGCCACAGATTTAAACTCGTCGTAAGATGCGATTCCTTTGGAAAGCTCCGCTGCACCCTTCCCATTAACTGGTACATCTGCACCAGTTACCGCAACATCAATCTGACTAATCCACCGCAACAACGCATTCGCTGCCCAAGTTCCAACAATTGTCCCTTCAAACTTAAAATCGCCACTTCTCAAACCCTCACCCAATACCTCTAAACCCTTCCCAGATGTTAGAAAATATCCCTTTTTGGAAATTGCGATCGCACCCTGCTTCTGTAATTCCTCGAATATGCCCTGATAATCTGCTACCTTTTGGCTTTTGGATACAATTCGCTTAGTGAGTTGACCCTTCTTAACTTCCTGCTGCATTCCTCCTAAATCCCACAAAGCCAAAAGAAGACGAGTGCTAGTGTTTTTTGATGTCATATTGAGTGTACTTTTTGGCAAAAAGCATCATAGTAACTGTATCTTTCTAAATTATTTATGCAGAAAAAATAACCGAGAAATTGCTGAAAATTTCGACGTTTCAGCTAAATAAACTCATCAAAAATCAAAAATATATTTCCTTGGGATGAATGCAGTTTCTCTCAAAGGCGGGATGGAATGCTTGAGAAAATCCATGAATATAAAAGAGAAACGCTCTAGCTGTGCAGTTGTAAATTGAGTGGTATATGTTTTTTCAAATCCCAGCGAAATAACAGGAATTCCAACTTTGTTTTTGCAACAGCAAGGCTTTTAGCAAATACAGGTGAGAACGAAATCCAATGAACACAATATATAAAGAACGTAAAATAGTTTCGCGTCTATTTGCAGTGCTGCTTTCGGCATTGTTAATGGTTCCCTTGCTGAGTAGCTGCGGAGGCGGTTCCCAAAAAGCTAATGTGCCACCACCTGTTGATGATACCGTCGGTAGAACAGTGAGCGATCGCAAGACTGCAAGCCAAACCGAAGTTAAGAAAGGATTGGGTACAGGGCAAAAAGTGGCGCTTTTGGCAGGAGCTGCGGCACTTTACTATATGTACAACCAACATAAGAATGCTCCACAAGAAGGAGCGCAAGGTAAATACTATCTTTCCAAGAACGGGCGTGTATATTACCGTGATGCTGAACATCGCGCTCATTGGGTAACGCCACCAGCAGAAGGAATTCGAGTACCAGAATCTGAAGCACAAAAGTATCGGGAATTCCAAGGCTATAACCGCAGCGCCACAGGTCGCGATCTCACTGGTCTAACTTCATCCGCAGCTCCGGCACTCTAGATCAGCGAAGCGTGTGTAAATAAGAAAGCGGGTTTCCCGGAGGATAACGCCGATCGCGCACGTCGGAAACACGAACTTAAATCAGGAGACAGATTATGGTAGATGAATTTTTCCGTAAGGCGAAGGAGTTGCTTTTGGGGTCGAACAAGGATCAAGCCGATCAAGATGCCGAATTCCGCGATCGCGATGTACGTCCAGCCAGCGAAGATCCATACGGCGATCCCGCAGATATCTCATCTTACGGCGATGTCCGCCCAGCCAGTGAAGACCCCTACGGCGACCCCGCAGATATCTCGTCTTACGGCAATGTTCGCCCAGCTAGCGAAGACCCTTACGGCGACCCCGCAGACACAGGGGAGTTTGGTGACATCCGCCCAGCCAGCGAAGATCCCTACGGCGACCCCGCAGATCAGGATTCCCGCCGTTAACGCAAAACCAATCTGGTGATATTGGTTTTCATAAGGTGATGAATTTTGGAATAACAAATAAAGCAGTGGGATTAGAACCTACTGCTTTTTATTTTGACTGCTATTTATACAAATTACGAATTACGAATTATTTCCTGCGATCGCTCAATATTTTGACGCACAGATCGAGCAGAAGTATGCAAACCCTCTCTTTCTTCATCAGTTAGCGTCAATTCCAAAATACTCTCAATTCCACCGCATCCCAACCGACAGGGAACACCAATCACAACATCTTCTAAACCGTATTCACCTTGCAGATACGCCGCCACAGGCAGTAAGCGCGACTGATTTAATAAAATCGATTCTACCATCACACTAGTAGCCGATGCCGGAGCAAAAAAAGCACCTCCCGTATGCATCAATTCCACAATTTCTGCGCCACCGTTCCGAGTTCTTTCTACCAAACGTTCAATTGTGGCTGCATCTAGCAATTCAGTGATGGGAATGCCGTTAACGGTAGCATAACGAGACAAGGGAACCATTAAATCGCCGTGACTACCCAATACCATCGCTTTGACATCAGCAGGTAAAACGCCTAATTCTAGGGCAATGAAGGTTTCAAAACGGGCGGAATCTAACACACCAGCCATACCCATAATGCGATCGCGTGGTAAACCTGTTGCTTGCCAAGCTAAATAAGTCATCACATCCAACGGGTTGGTGACGACAATAAAAATAGCATTGGGAGAATGAGCGATCGCATTTTTTGCCGCTTCCACAACAATTTTGGCATTAATTTTCAGCAAGTCATCCCGACTCATCCCTGGTTTGCGGGGAAATCCGGCGGTAATCACCACAATTTGGGAACCAGATGTATCAGCATAATTATTTGTGCCGATAATCTGGCGATTATGTATTTCAATTCCCCTAGCTTCCATCAAATCCAGCGCCAAACCTTGAGGCATTCCCGCAATAATATCTAGTAAAACTACATCTGCCAGGTTTTTCTCTGCAACGCGTTGAGCTAAAGTACTGCCAACCCTACCCGCACCCACGATGGTGACACGGGGTAAATTACAGACAATTTGGGAGCTAGGGGAAAAAGACATAAATTAAGATGCGATTTTTATTAACAAGAATTCGGAAGTCAGAATTCAGCATTTATTCTGACTTCTGAATTCTGACTCCTGAATTCTTTTTGCTTATTTAAACTCTTCGAGTTGATCTACACGTAACCAAATATTAGGTGTTGGCACTTTCCCAAACTTAATCAGGGCATAATCACCTTTGATGTCTACAATTTCGCCCTTGGTTTCAAACAAATAAGAAGGAAAGCGAGCATCACTAGCTTTAGCCTCCAGACTGTTTTCTAGTTTCTCGCGCACAGCGCGAACCATATCACCTTTTTTGACTGCCATGAATTCCTCTCTAAAATTTGTAACGTCTTTCACCTGCATTTTAAAAGAGTTCCGAGTAGAACTCCTAACTCTTGTAAAGACGCGATTAATCGCGTCTCCTGACTCCCTGTAACGTTTGACACTGGGAGCAAAAATGACTAGATCGCCCAGCTAACCTAATTCGTTGAATTGCTGTACCACAAACTCGACAGGGTTCTCCAGCGCGGTTATAAACCCAGGCTACACCACCATAGTTGCCGTTAGTACCTTTAACATTTAAGAAATTACTAAATGTCGTACCACCAGCCTCAATGCTGGTTTCTAACACCTGAATTATCGCTGTTCGCAAAAGTTCAATTTGCTTTAGCTGCAAATCTATACACAAGGTTTCAGGTAAAATTCCACTCTTAAACAATGCTTCATCAGCATAAATGTTACCTAATCCCGCCACCACGGATTGATCCAGTAGCGCAGTCTTAATAGGACGGCGGCGGTTTTGGAGTTTGCTTGCTAGATATTCAACAGTAAATTCGGGTGAAAATGGGTCTGCTGCCAGTTTTGCCAAACCAGTGATAATACTTTCTACAGCAACACCAGGCGGAACCCACCATATTTTACCGAAGGTTCGCTGGTCAACAAAGCGTAATTCCTGCCGATCCCCAAAGAATAATCTAACCCGCGTGTGCTTGTGTAATGGTTCATCTCTATCCAGCCATAATAGTTGACCAGTCATTCGCAGATGAACCCCTAGCCAGCCGGAAGACGAGGAGAGTTCGGCGAGGAGATATTTACCGCGACGATGCCAAGTAGCGATCGCATTATTTTTAATTCCATTAACAAACTCACCTACAGAAAACGGGTAGGCAATGGTGCGATCAAGCAACACATCTCCACCCGCGATTTCTTGGTTGAGGGTTAATTGATTTAGACCCTTTCGGACTGTTTCAACTTCAGGCAGTTCAGGCATTCAAGCTGAGTTAAGCAGGCAATTAAGATTTATTTGAGGGATCGAGGAAGAAGAGATGGGGTAGTAACTTACATAGCCGTAGATGGCTCGTATTACTACCCAAAAGAAACCGTAAATACCCGCAGGGCGGCTCTCGTAGATTAGGGTAGGCTAGGACAAAGAATGAATGAACTGAAATTTTCAGACTTCATACTTCAGACTTTAAGACTACCCTTCATCATCGCATCAAACAACCCCCTTGTAGCTTTGCTGCTATTTTTTCGGTGCTTTAGCCTTTGGTGCTTCAACCTCGACTAATTCATCCTGGGCAAAGTTGTTGGT
>NZ_JADEXF010000225.1 GCF_015207245.1 Nostoc cf. edaphicum LEGE 07299 | reverse complement strand
AAGAGACAGAAATTTAATGGGGCAAATTTGACGGGTGCTGATTTGAGAAACACTTATTTAGCAAATGCACAATTAACTGGTGCTTACTTGAATGGGACTAACTTTCAAGGTGCAGTTGCGATACCATCACAAATTGCTTCACCAGCAGAATTTTATGCTTTGGGTGTAGCAGAAGGGCAAAAAGGCAACCAACAGCAAGCAATTAGTTATTTTAATCAAGCGATCGCAATTAAACCAGAATATGCGGATGCTTATCTCGCTCGTGGTGTCGCCCGTTACCAAGTACTAGATAGACAAGGTGCGTTCCAAGATGCTCAAGTTGCACAAAAATTATTTACATCCCAAAACAACAGCACTGGAACCCTAACAGCCCAAACTTTTATAAAAGAACTGCAAACACCCGTTAATGAGAAGGTAAGTACTGGTAAGCCCAACTTCGTTGACTTTTTGGGAAGTATTGGCTCAGTCTTGCTCCAGTTCTTCCCTTTTTAAAGGAGATAATAAGCTAATCGGCATTTAAGTTGCATGAAGGTAGGGCTGAAGCCCTTACTACAAGCGAATTATTCTGGAAAAATGAATGACGATTAGCTTAACAGTTAACAAATGACAAATGACAAATGACAAATGACTTATCTAACCAATTATGGGCAGCAAATCAAGACTTAGCCCAAGCTTGCTTAGAGCATCCTTTCGTTCAAGGTATTGGCGATGGTACTCTTGAGCAAGCTAAATTTGCTTACTACGTAGGGCAAGATGCTTTTTTCTTAGAAGCTTTTGCCCGTGCCTACAGTATCGCCGCAGCTAAAGCACCAGACTGGTTAGGTTTCACCACATTTCATAATTTAGCTAGTGGAGTTTTAGAAGAACTGCGGCTGCATAGTAGTTATGCTTCTGAGTGGGGAGTCAATTTGTATGCTGTAGAACCGGCATCTGCCACCCGCCGCTATACTGATTTTTTGTTAGCAACTGCTTGGAGCAAAGATGTAGGTTTGACTGCGGCGGCAATGTCTCCTTGTATGCGTTTGTATGCCTTTTTAGGAGAAAAATTGGCTTGTAACGGTATTCCCGATCATCAATATGCAGACTGGATTCGTACTTATAGCAGCGCAGATTTTCAACCACTAACACAACAATTAGAAAGTTTAGTTGACAATTATGCCGCTACCAACTCTGTTGTGCATTCAACTTATCGTTATGCGATGTTTTGTGAACGCGACTTTTTTCAGGCTGCGTGGATGTTCAGTTGAGCAAATTCATATCTAGCAACCTTTAGACAAAAAGAAGACGCAAATTTATCCTTTGCGTCTTCTTTTAAGATTTTAAAAAATTAGAAACTGAATGTGGTTCTCAATGCACCAATAACAACATCATCATTAGTGTCGTTATGATCTGGAGATGTTAACCAGATGACTCCAGGAGTAATGGTGATATTGTCACTCAGCTTATACTGGTAGAAAGCCTCAAGATGATAGGATGTATCAGGATCGCTATCCAACCCTGCAATGTCAGAACTTGTTAATTTAGGCTCCACACCAGCGATGATACCTGCTAAGTTACCTTTTTTACCGAGGTCAGGGAAGCCCAAGGTGACAGCATAGTTCCAAATATCAACGTCTCCACGGGTTCCTCTCAAACTTTGGCTGTTGGTGTATCCAGCCCAACCACCCAAGACGATATTATCAGTGATGCCAATGGATGCTTGGACGCCATAAGAATTACTGGAAAATCCTACTTGATCTTCTGGTAAACCCTGGATAGCTGCTATATCCTGGAAAGTGGCAGCATTACTACCTGTGAGTAGTGGTTGATTGTAGGAATTGATGTAAGTTAAACCGATAGAAATGCGATCGCTTGGTTTAACTGTCAACTGTGCCAACGCACCATAAGAACCATTGAACAAACCATTATTGAGTGTAGGGTTATTAGCTGTACCACTCAAATACCCTAGACTTAATGCCAATTTTTCGCTGAAATCATATGTTACCCCCAACCCCGCACCATTTATTTGGTTATAAATTGGGTTACGCGTACCAAAGGTAGACAAAGCACCAAAAGCGCCATCACCATCAAAAAGATTGACAGTGCTGGTAAGGTCGTCTGCTGCACCAGCATTAGCAATAGCGACAACCTCTGTTTTTTCACCCAAGGGAAATTTGTAGAACAATGCATCTATCGCAGCATCGGTAGTACCATCCTCGCCAGCAAAAAATAAGTTACCTTCTGGCGTACCAATATTAGGGCTGAGAATATTATTAGCCTGGATTCTGGTGAACAGCGTATCTTTCCCTGTGAAACTGGTTACTAATTCTATACGTGCCCGTACCCCTAAAGTTGTATTCTCATCTGTAATTTCTGCACCGTTGACTGTATTTCCTGACAACACATCGCTGACAACTGCAACAACTTGTCCTTGCAGTTTAGTTGTAGTTGAGAACTGATTCGCCTCCAATTCAGCAGTTCGCGCTTCTACTGCATCCACACGACCTCGGAGTGTCGCCAGTTCTGCGGAAAAATCTTCTTGCAACTTTTGTAATGTGGCTAAATCTTGTTTACTAACTAAATCGCCAGTGGCTGTAGCAATAAGTTCGTTAACGCGATCGAGACAAGCATTCAAACCAGCAGCAAACTCATATCGTGTTAATGCCCGATTACCCCGATAAGTGCTATTTGGGTATCCTGCAATACAGCCATAACGCTCAACTAAGGACTGCAATGCTTGGAATGCCCAGTCAGTAGGTTGTACATCAGAAAATTGAGATACGGAGGTAACTTGCCCGATGTTCTGATCTTTCGTGTCTGGATTAGCCAAAACTTGCGGTTGATTGATTTCATAATTACCCGATGTTTCACCTGCAAATGTAGCAGTATTAACAAACAGCATGACACCACAGACTGCTGGACTAACTAACAGATATTTCCAGAATTTTTGCATTTTTCTCCTCACACTAATCTCCAATTCACACCCAAACCACGTTTTTTTTAACGGGTATTTTATGAGAATATTTGTCAGCAATCTTATCAGAAGTAAGCAACCTTTTTAACAAAAAAAGTCAAGAAATCCTAATTATTTAGGGAAAACTAAATTGCAGAGGGCTGTACCGTCTGAAAAAATTTTGTTGTTACTCATTACACAGCAAACCCAGAATGATATTATGTACTTAAATGAGAATGAGAATTATTATAGTATAAAATTTAGAATACTTCCCATTGTCAATAGCGATGATGACAGAGGTGGAGCAAGCATCCGTTTTGAGGAAAAATATCGTGATAGTGAATTGCAGAGAAATTAGAACAGGTAGGCAAAGAAGTGGCATCTTGCCCATAATTGCTCTGCTAATGTTGTCGATGGCTACTGGGTGTAGCCAATCGAATCCAAATCAGGGAAAAACTTCCGAACAGTCGCCGCAAGCACAAGAAGCTGCTTCTACCCCACAGGCACAGTCGGGAAAAACTAAAGTAGTAGCGACATTTTTGCCGATATATTTGTTTACTAAGGCAGTAGCAGGGGATGTGGCAGATGTAGAAATTCTAGTGCCACCTGGTACAGAGGTACATGAATACCAAGCGACACCAGGAAATATCAAAGCGATCGCTACTGCTAAGGTGTTAGTGAAAAATGGTTTAGGCTTGGAGGAATTTCTGGAAGGTACTGTCAAAAATGCCCAAAATCCCAAATTAACTGAAATTGATGCAAGTATTGGTATTAAACCCTTAAATGAAATTTCACCTGTTGTCAAAACGACGCCAGATGAAAAAGACCACGAACATAGTCAGGGTAATCCGCACGTTTGGTTAGATCCAGTTTTAGCAAAACAGCAGATAACAAATATTCGAGATGGATTAATTGCTGCCGATTCGAGGAATAAAGCTACTTACGAAGCAAATGCTACAGCTTATATTAAAGAATTAGAAAGTTTAAACAGTGAATTTCAGCAGACTTTGCAGAAAAATCCCAGTTGCACCTTTATTACCTTTCATGATGCGTTTCCATATTTAGCTAAACGCTATAATCTCAAGCAAGTTGCAGTGGTGCAAATTCCCGAAGATCAACTTTCACCAACAGATGTCCAAAATGCCGTCAGCGCTGTGAAAAAATACAAAGTTAAAGCTTTATTTAGCGAACCAGGAGTAGATAATAAATTGCTAAACAGCCTCTCTAAAGACTTGAAATTAAATTTGCGTACTCTGGATTCTCTAGAAACTGGCGAAATAGATCCACAGCATTATTTCAAGGCAATGAAAGCGAATTTGCAAACTCTGGAAACATCGTGTAAATAGATTTGTCATTTGTCAGTTGTCTTTTGTCCTTTGCAAATGACCAATGACCAATGACCAATACTTCTCTACGAGAGGCTACGTCAACGACTACGTGGTAGTTGAGCGCAGTCGAAACTCAGTACAAGTGACCAATGACCAATACTTCGACTACGCTCAGTACAAGTGACCAATGACTAATGACATTCCTATTTTGAAAGTAGAAGGATTAACTGTCTATCAAGGCAACTATCTAGCTGTTCGAGATGTTTCCTTTGAATTATTCCCAGGAACAGATACAGCCATTGTTGGCCCCAATGGTGCTGGTAAAAGTACCCTGGTAAAAGCGGTTTTAGATTTGATACCTCGAAGTGCTGGGACGATTGAAATCTTGGGTCGTCCAATTTCCAGATTGGGGTATTTACGCCACACGTTGGGCTATATGCCGCAAAACTTCATTTTTGACCGGAGCTTTCCTATTTCTGTCAGCGAATTAGTCGGACTGGGATGGACTAAGGAAGGGAAAAGAAAGAATTCATTTTTCTCCAAGCTGTGGAAAGAAGACCGAGAAAAATCGGCAGCAGTAACAGAAGCTTTACGGCGAACTGATGCTTATCATTTACAGCGTCAAGCTATTGGTACTCTTAGCGGCGGTCAACTGAAGCGGGTTTTATTGGCTTATTGTTTGGTAATGCCTCGGAAACTCTTGGTACTAGATGAAGCTTTTGCTGGTGTTGATGTGCAAGGTGCAGCAGATTTTTACGCTTTGCTAAATGAATTAAAGCGAGAAGAAGGTTGGACAGTATTACAAGTTTCTCACGATATTGATATGGTAAATCGGCATTGCGATCGCGTGCTTTGCCTGAACCAAAGTATTGTCTGTACTGGTAAGCCAGAAATTGCCCTTTCACCGCAAAACCTGTTAGCAACCTACGGCCCAGGTTTCAGTCGCTACCAGCACCAACATTAAAAGAATTTGTAATTCGTAATTCGTAATTCGTAATTAAAGAATAAAAAATGCCAGTAATTATAAATTTCTTCAATGATTGTCAGATAACAAGGCTTGCGATCGCTAGTAGTAATGACTTGCTAGAGTTGTTACAACTTGCCTCGATACAGCGTGCGTTTATGGGTGCTGCCTTGATGGGAATACTTGGCGGGATGTTGGGTTGTTTTGTCACCTTGCGCCAGTTGTCATTTTTCAGCCATGCGGTTGGTCATGCGGCATTGGTAGGTGTGGCATTAGGTGTGCTGCTACAAATAAATCCTACTTGGATGCTATTACCTTTTACCTTAGTTTTTGGGGTTATTGTCCTCTACTTCATCGACAAAACCGACTTAGCTAGCGATAGCGTACTTAGCATCGTGCTATCTGGGGCATTAGCGATCGGTTTAATTCTCACGAGCCTAATTAAAGGATATCGTGGCAATTTGATGGCTGTACTGTTCGGGGATATTCTAGCGATCGACACCACAGATTTGATTTTGACGCTGCTAGTTCTTGTGGGAGGTAGCATATTTTTACTATCAACTCTGCGACAGCAAATTTTATTGACCCTTAACCCCGATGTAGCTCAAGTTCAAGGCGTTCCCGTCCAATTGTATCGCTACGCTTTTGTGGTCTTGCTTTCACTCGCCGTTGCTGTCGCGATTAAAGCCGTCGGTGTTTTACTAGTGAATGCCTTTTTGGTCATTCCCGCCTCTACCGCCAAACTGATGAGTCACCACTTCACCCGCTTTCTAGTCATGTCGGTGATCGTTGGTTCCATCAGCAGCATTGCTGGGATCGTTGTCTCAGGTATTTTCAACCTTGCTTCTGGGCCAAGTATTGTTCTTGTCCAGTTTCTCCTATTTGTAGCCGTTTTCATCTGGTTTAAGTTCAGTTTGAAAGCTGCATAACTATTTTTCTCCAAAGACTTGCTATATCTTTAGATGTTTGCTACATTGATTAATCGTGGCTCACAAAAGCCCCAGCCGGGATAGCTCAGTTGGTAGAGCAGAGGACTGAAAATCCTCGTGTCACCGGTTCAAGTCCGGTTCCTGGCATAGATTACAGCGAAAAACACTTCTGACATAAGGCATAAACTGGCATAAAACTGGCATAAACCAAAAGCCTTATGTCCTACATAA
>NZ_JADEXF010000224.1 GCF_015207245.1 Nostoc cf. edaphicum LEGE 07299 | reverse complement strand
CTTAAATACTGTGCGATCGCATTTACCAGTGGGAATCATAACAAACAGATTTACCTGAGTAAATATCTAATGGCTTACCAAAACATTACCGCTTCCCTTTCCCCAGAAGATATCCAAGAAATTAAAGCAGCCTTTGCGACTATTCAAGCAAAGATGCCTTTTCTCGTTACCCTGAGCGTGGAAGAACGACGCAAGTTATTTAAGATGGGCGATAAAAGCCTAGCTTTTGTCAACACTAGCCTAACTGCTGCCCAGTCTAACCGAGACATTTTACCAGCCAGCTTTGATGTAGATGAGTTTGTGCGGGATTATCAATTAGCTGCAACGCTTACCGAACTATTGATTAAACTGCAACAACTGACAGAACAGGTAGATGATACCCTAATGGCAGTCGGTAGCGAAGCAATGGGTAGCAGTTTGACAGTTTATGATTACGTGAAGACTGCTGCTAAGAAAACTCCAGGGTTAAAAACTATTGCCGAACAGTTAGGGGAACGGTTTAAAGCTATAAAAAGTAAACCTGCTAAAGCTGCTTCTGATTCATAGGCTGTAAACTTTGCCAGAGATAGGGGAAGAGTGAAAGGGGAAAAGTTAAAGGTAGATGCAAATCCTTTTTTTTCCCCCTTTCTGCTTGCTCAACTAGTGAATGAGTCTTTAATACTCGCGGGAGAGTCTTTTATACTCGTCAGCGAGTCTTTGATACTCGTGGGAGAGTCTTTTATACTTGTAAACAAGTCTTTCATACTCGCAAGGGAGCCTTTCATACTCGCGGATGAGTCTTTTATACTCGTGAGCGAGTCTTTTATACTCACGGATGAGTATTTTATACTCGTGAGCAAGTCTTTTATACTCATGGATGAGTATTTTATACTCGTGAGCGAGTCTTTAATACTCATGAGCAAAAATCAACATCAAGTCTGTTCTCTTACTTTGCGTCCTTGGCGTTCTTCTCTGCGAGACGCTGCGCGAAGGCGGTTCGTTTCTTGATTTTCTTATTCCTATCTGAACGCACCATAATAGTAAATTTCAAAATTTGGGAAGCTTCCACAAATACAAACCTAAAAACCCAAAGAAAACCTAACTTGCTTAATCAGGAATTAGGAATTGCAAGCTTGGTATTATACCGATAGCCGCGTGTAATATACCGCCTTGCACCAAATTATGCTGACCATACCCCGGTACACTCGCAAGCTCTCGCTCTTTTTCCTATTCTGTTTCACCCTACTCCTGACTTTCCTCCTATGTCTATTTTGGGTTAGTGCCAAAGAAACCCCCAAACCCAAGCCCCAAGCGTGGCAGATTAACGGTATATTAACCGCCCTTGATGATGGACATGACGAAGTTAAGCAACTCGCTTTTGATAAATTTAATGAATATGATTTGCAAAATTTGAAATCACTATTTGAGAAACCAGAAGATATTGCCCAGAAAGCTGCCAAAATCCTCAAGGATAAATCCGTTGACTCAATTGTTCGTTCCAGTGCAGCAGAGGCATTGGGAAAGATAGAACAACTCAACCTAAATAATATTGTTGTAATTCTGGATAACGTTTATTATGCAGGTCAATCAGAATTTGCACGGTGGCGATTTTTAACCTATTTCTTGGGTGGCGGCACTGAAGAAGTCAAAACCCTACTTACATGGCTGGGCTTCCCTAACAGGGAAACAATTCCTGCTTCATTAAACCACGATCGCGGTGTGAAAACTCTCAACATCTTTGCCCAAGCCTGGGAACCTACCCAAGGGTTTGCACGATTGCGGGAAGATTTGATTCAATACGCGGCGGATACTAAAGACAACACGGTGAGTAATACCTTTGTGCAATTGTTGCGAACTAGATAATCCGTTATTCATACCTGTGTAGCCGCGTTCATGCACTGTACCGCGAGCAATTCTATTCGCCTTGGCTCTAAGTGCGATCGCTTTCATCGCTACGATCGAGTGAGTAACTAGGAGTTGATCTGAAAAATGCCTAACCCGCTATACGATCAAGATTTGCAATTATGGATTGAGCAAACCATTCAACAGTTACAAAATCATGAATTTGAGGCGTTGGATATTGAGCATTTGATTGAGGAACTAGTTGATTTGGGTAAGGCAGAAAAAAATGCCCTCAAAAGCAATCTGACAATTTTATTAGCGCATTTACTCAAGTTGCGAGTTCAGCATGATGTCCCCGATAGCATAAAAGGAAGCTGGTATAGCTCAATACTGGAACATCGTCAGCGAGTTCTGAATAATTTGGCAGATACTCCTTCTCTAAAAAGTTTTCTGGTTGAGGCTGTGGAAAAAGCCTACCCAGATGTTCGCAAGCTAGCCATTAAAGAAGCTAAACTGGCTAAGTTTGGGATTCGCATACCCCAAAAAAGTGAATATCCCACCGTTTCTCCTTTTTCGATTGAGCAGATTTTAGATGAGGATTTTTCCGGGCTGTAGACGATTGCTCGTTGTCATATTGCTTTACATCTAGATAGACAGCTTGACCGAAAGGTTCTACAATCTGACTGATTGTGGTAAATTTACCTATTGCCCAATCCATATAAGCATAGTAAAGATTTTCTAGTGATTCCGTTTGATTGCGGAAGCACTAAATTAATATAGGAAAGTCTTTGAGTAAAGGGCAGCAGACAAATGGATGTAAAGCTGATTCTAGCTGGATTAACAGTTATATTTACGCTTTCGTGCTTATTTTTTGGCACGAAGAATGGATTCTATGATTCAGATAATTATCATGGCAATGGCTCCGCACATTGAGATAAATCTGTAGACGCTCGATCGACTTCCCGGAGGGTGAGTTGGCTAAGAGCGCTCAAAACTTGTAAAGGGAAAAGAAACCAGAGGCAAACTCCCTGAGCTACTAGTTTGATGGCTTCTGGTTAGCCCACCTTTCCGAACCAGTGCGGGTTCGGTGCAGGCGTCCTCCCCAATCAAAAATCCGTATTCTCAGGGTGTAGGGGCGCATGATAAAACTTACCCCTAAGTCACAAAACCAAAATTTGTGTAACTTTTGGCTTTTGGGATATGTCCATGACGATCAGGTTTGAGGGGAGGAGAGCATGAGGGATAATCTATCGGCATCCTCTCGCGTAGATGCTGCGGAAGGGGGTAGTGAATTAGAATGTTTGCCCTATAGTGTCCAGCATGACAACGAGGGCGTGTGTTTATTGGTGAAAATGGGGCCACACCGCATTCTGTTGGACTGTGGTTTGGAGGATATTTCATCGCTGGCTAAGGGGCTTACTAAATCGGGACGTGGAACTAGTTTGCCCCTACCAGCAGATTTAGTTTTGATTAGTCACGCTCACCCAGATCATGCTAAAGGTTTACTGGCGCTGCATACAGCTTTTCCCAAGTTACCTATTTATGGTAGTGAGGTAACTAGCAAGTTACTACCGCTGAATTGGCTAGACGAAGACCCTGAGAAAATTTCCCAATTTTGTCATGCCTTGCCATTGCGATCGCCAGTGGAATTTCAAGATGGTTTGGTGGCAGAATTATTTCCCGCAGGACATTTACCAGGAGCAGTAGCAATTCTCCTCACCTATACCACCCAGCAGCGTACTTACAAGCTACTGTATACAGGAGACTTTTTCTTATCGAACTCCCGACTAGTAGAAGGTTTGCGTTTAGAGGAACTGCGGGGTTTAGATTTAGATGTGCTAATTATTGAAGGTAGTTATGGCACATCCCGTCATCCTCACCGCCGCAACCAAGAAAATCAACTAGCCGAGCGAATTAATCGAGCGATCGCCGACCATTGTTCTGTAATTCTTCCCACCCCGGCTTTAGGATTGGGTCAAGAATTATTAATGCTCTTGCGATCGCATCACCACTTCACCGGACGAGATTTAGATATCTGGGTAGATGGTGCTGTCGCCACTGGATGCGATGCATACCTAGAACTGTTACCCCATCTCCCCCCATCGGTGCAGAACTTCGCCCGCCACCAACCCTTATTTTGGGATGAACGGGTACGTCCCCGCGTGCGTCGTCTACAAGCAGAACATCGTCCCAGTGTAGGCAAGTCACCTTGTATTGTCCTCACCGACTCGACATCTGATTTAGGCGAACATTGCCAATTAGACACAGGCCCTTGGCTGATTCTCCTACCAGAAAAAATTGATATAAAAGTTAACAAAGAATATTTAGCACCCACCACTATCGAAACCTATCTTTTAGCTCAACATAGCGATGGCCCTGGTACTACGCAGCTAATTCATAATTTGCGACCCCAGCACGTCGTTTTTGTCCACGGTTCTCCTGCCTACTTGGCAGACCTGACTAGCTTAGAGGAGTTGCAAAACCGCTACCACGTACATTCTCCGGCGGCTGATACCTTAGTAGAACTGCCCATCGGCGACACATTTTTACAACCGGCAGCACCTGAGACTAACTATGAAGGCGAACTGACAGAGTTAGGAACAGTAATCACAATCACCCTACCCAATGTGATTACTGCCGATTCGCGTTGGCGGCAATTTGCCGATACTGGTTTAATCGAAGCTCGTTGGCAAGGGGAAGAATTAGTATTAAGGGGATTGTCTCAACGAGAACTACTCAACCAAAACAGCGATCGCTATACCTGGACAGATGTAGACTGTTGTGGTACCTGCCGACATCAAAGGGGGCAGCGGTGTTGGAATCCAGCTTCCCCGTTGTATAACTTTAAAGTAACTCTCGAAGGTTACTGTCCTGCCTTTGAAGGTTTATCTAGTCCTGAGTCCTGAGTTCTGAGTCCTGAGTTAGGATTTATTACTCAGCACTCGATACTCAGCACTCAGCACTGATTATTTATTCTGGATTCGAGTCAGTGTAACGGTTGTGGATGCGCTCTGCTTCGGGACAATCTTCAGTCATCAGAGGTTCTACATTACCGCGTGGTACTGAAGCCAATTTTTGCGTTACAGCACCAATGCTCTCGAGGCGAACCATTTCTTCCCAAGAACAAACTTCGTCCTCTTCTTCTGTTTCATAGCGTAGAGTCACTAAATCTCCCTCTATGTCTATGATGCGGGCGCGTTCAATCCAGCGTTGCTGGTCCCGCAAGAAAACACATACCTCGCGCCCATCGCAACAGAGTTGATAAATCTTGCGGTGTAGCATGTACTGTTTCTGCCTTTTTAAACAACGTAGTTAAACCTGTAAAAATCTGGGTTTTACCCCATTACATTACACCTTTAAGAGGTTAATTTCACTATTCAGAACAAGTGCGCTTCATAACCTAATCCCAAGATTTGCTTTTATTTGTCAAAATCTCAGGATAATGTTGGGTCATAAATCAGATGCTCTAACAATGAACTCAATCTCCCTCCAGCTTATTCTAAGGAATGTCTGCTTCTATAGAAGTCGAACAATTCAGTACCTGTCCTAACCAGGTTCATATTTGCTGGTGAGTCATTCTTACCATTATGTAATAAAGAATACTCCAAAACAATCGTTGATTGCGGTTGTTTAACTTGCCTGCTTTTAATCATTGGCATTACTGGGAAGTCCGGGGACTTGGCTTTACTTTTACCCACTTGTATCTGATCTTAACTCATTCTCTTGCTGACCTTGATACTTTTCAACAACAACACCCAAATAGTTTTGAGTTTTTCAGGCAAAAACCTGAAAAAAGGCAACAGCGTTAGGCAAGAGTAGAGGGAAAAGACCATGAGAAAATTCTACTCCAGAAGTCTCAGGAGGATTTATGTGGTAAAGGAAATTCTATAAGCACGTTTGACGAGGATGCTTCTCGTTTAATTTTTCCGGCGCGAACTGCATCGTATAAGGCTGCAAGCTCTGGCAAATCCTCTGACTGATAGCATTTAGTGGCTAGCACCTGCTGGAGTAAACCCTCAGATTCAACACTAAGATATCCAGTTTGGAAAGCAGATGCAATAATTGTGCGAATCATCTTGATTAGGGCAGAGTGAGCAAATTATTAGGTCTAGTGTGGAACATTTTCCTCTCTTACTAATTGATATGAAACATTCATACTGTGTGATTAGTATTACGCTCAACCAGTGATTTATATCACGATATGAGTGAGTTTTGGACACTCTAAATATTACACAGCTAAAAGGACACAGGAATTTTCAGCATCAATATTGAAAAGCTGAATATCTTAACAGAATTAAAATACAACAATTTTTTCAAAAATCACCGACAAAATACAATGACACATCAGTAATCAAGCAAAAAACTGGCGGAAATCTTCATCTTTTTGACTTAATTGCACCCAGTCTAAGTTTAAAGACTGGAATTTTTGCACTAAGCGATCGCAAGCCGGACGTTCGGTAGCGTAATGTCCGGCATCGATTAAAATGAGATTGCGGTCGCGGCTTTCTTGAAACTGATGGAATTTACAGTCAGAAGTCAGATAAGCTTGGGCACCTGTTTTGGCGACGGCTGAAACTGTCTCTT
>NZ_JADEXF010000223.1 GCF_015207245.1 Nostoc cf. edaphicum LEGE 07299 | reverse complement strand
AACTTACTCAGGAGAAACACAATTATGAGTCAGCCTGACTCAAAAGACCACAACATGATGAAATTGGGAATTGCTATGGTGGCTTGCTGCGCCGTGCTCATAGGAGTTTCCTTCTTTTTGGGCGGAGGCTTGGGGGTCTGGTTCGGTCGTTCTATCCAGCAGCCTACTAGCAATCAGTCAACTAACCAGCCACTCTCTGCCAACCAATCAACCAATCAGCCTCAACCAAAGGCTGTCAATGTATCCCTAGAGAAAGCGGTCAATTGGCAATCAAATAATCACGTTCATGGTTTGACCGTGAATCGAGATAATCCCAACATTATTTATGTTGCAAGTCATAACGGACTCTTGCAGCGTTCTGAAACTGGAGAATGGTTTTGGATGGGAAAAGAGCGAGCTGATTATATGGGCTTTACTGCCGATCCAACTGACAGTAACCGCTTTTATTCCAGCGGACATCCACACACAGGAGGTAATCTAGGATTCCAGATCAGTGAAAATCAAGGGCAAGATTGGAAACAGATTTCCATGCCTGGAGTAGATTTTCATGCAATAGCGATCGCACCCAGTAACCCCAACGTTTTTTATGGATGGCCTGCTTCTGGGGCGCAAGGGCTGCATAGTTCTACTGATGGTGGAAAAACTTGGACTAAACCCCGCATGAATGGATTAGGCGATGCTCCGTTTGACCTTGCGGTTGACCCGCGAAACCCTGAGCATTTGTTTGCAACTACCCGTTTGGGGATGTATGAAAGTAGCAACGGTGGCAATGACTGGACGTTAGTAGCTAATACACAGGAAGCTCCTGTTGCCAGTCTAGCTCTGCAAAAAGAAGATAACAATCTTATAATGTATGGCTATCGCTTTCTCAAGTCAGCGCCGGGTGTTTATCGCAGCAGTGATGGTGGTAAAACGTGGGAGAAACTTTGGACTGAAACTAATGGTGTAGTCGTAAAATTAGCGATCGCCCCTAGTAATCCCCAAATATTTTATACGGTAAATGATAACAATGCTGTCTTTCAATCCCAAGATAGCGGCAAGACATGGAAAGAAGTAAAATAAATTTGAAGGCTATCTACATAGTTATAATAACTTGAAATACTAATCGCTCAAATCTGCAATCAAGGCATTTTGAACGTTAGGATTATTTGTAATTAAAATTACAGTTCAGCCATTACCTTAGTTAATCAGTAGAAAGTAATAATGATAGCTTGAGCAAAGCCAGCTGTAGTTCCAGAATTGAGAAAATAATGATGGCGAAGATACATACTGTAGCGTCAAATATAAAAGGTTCTCCAGACTGGTATAAACGCTTATTTGCCTGGATGATGGCTCATGGCAACGCTAAATACGAGGAGGAGATAGCAGACCGTAAACGAGCTTTGTTTGCCCAACTGCATGGCAACGTTTTAGAAATTGGGCCTGGTACGGGCCCCAACTTGTCTTACTATCCGTCCGACATTCATTGGATTGGTATTGAGCCAAACCCTTTCATGCATCCGTATCTACAGCAAGAAGCTGAACGGCTCGGCTTAGAGATTGACCTCCGCAGTGGAGATGCCGAACATCTGGAAGTCGAGGATAACAGCATGGATGCTGTTGTAAGTACGCTCGTTTTATGTTCTGTAAATAATCTAGCTGCTGTATTGCAGGAAGTTATACGAGTACTTAAGCCTGGTGGATGCTTCTTTTTCCTTGAACACGTTGCGGCACCTCAAGGAACAATGTTGCGACGGATACAGCATGGAATAAAACCGCTTTGGAAAACGCTTGGTGATGGTTGCCATCCTGACCGCGAAACCTGGTTAGCATTGGAGAATGCAGGGTTTGAGCAAGTAGATTATCAACATTTTCGGGCAAACCTCCCTGCGATCGTCAGCCCTCAAATAATTGGTGTAGCAGTTAAGAAGCTCTAACAGACGTAAGTATAGCCTTAGTTGCAGTATGTCAAATTCCTCAAAAGTCATTCATCCCCAACACCTGCTTAATTTACCAGAGTTGAATATCGCTATTTTCTCCTTTCTTCTAAATTTCCTTTGGGAGATGCAGCAAATGCCGTTTTTTCAGGTTTCTTCTGAATTTTCTTGCACAGATAAGGTAATAAATTGCACTGTTGCTACTGTAGGGGATGTTGGAATTTCACTTACCGCTTTTTGGACTGTTGCAATTATGTCCAAGTCGCGCCAGTGGTTTCGTCAGCTAAATTGGTGGCAGTTAAGTAGCTTTATTTTAGTTGGTGTTGCAATTACGATTATTTTTGAAGCTTTAGCTACTGGTGTGCTTGATAGATGGGAATATGCTGATGTTATGCCGACGCTTCCATTCTTAGGTACTGGCTTGCTTCCCTTGCTTCAGTGGATACTGATACCGCCCATAATTATCTGGTTTGTTCAGAGGCAACTTTTTAATGTTAGGTATAAAGATTCAAGGCAGTCTTAAGCTTTCCAATTATGTAAATGAAGAGATCAGTTATTCCTGCTGTCCTGTTAAGGGTAAGCGAATAGCAGAGTGTTAGAGCACGTTTAATTCAATATAGATAAGTATAAACAAGTAAACTCTTACACCACATTTTTTGGAGCAAGGGTACACGGATACCTCGGATCGCCAGTCTCTATCTGAAGCGTAGCGTGTTCAATGCCAAAATGGTCGTGAAGCTCTTGATTTACCTGTACTAAAAAAGCATCGCCTGGATGTCCGGCAGGCATAATTAAGTGAGCAGTGAGTGCAGTCTCGGTAGTACTCATTGCCCATATGTGCAAATCATGAACACCAGCCACACCAGGACGCTCGGTCAGATAAGTCTGCACAGCTAAAGGCTCGATTCCCTGTGGTACAGCATCTAATGCTAAATTCACAGAATCTTTCAACAGTTGCCAGGTTCCAACTACTACTACGACAACGATAATTAAACTCACAACTGGATCAAACCATAACCAGCCAGTAAAAACAATGGCGATGCCAGCTAATACAACCCCTAACGAAACTCCGGCATCAGCCGCCATGTGCAGAAAGGCTCCTCGAATATTTAAGTCTTGTTGACGACCGGACAAAAACATTAGGGCAGTAACTGTATTGATGATAATTCCTACTACAGCAACGCCGATGACTGTACCTCCTGATACTGAGTTAGGTTCGCTAAAGCGACGAACTGCTTCCCAAGCTAATAGTAGTCCCAATACATCACTCAAATTGTGACCAGCATCGGCAACCAAAGCCAGCGAGTTTGCTCGGTAGCCATAGACTGCTTCAACAATCACAAATCCGATATTAAGGGCAGTACCAATTGCGAAAGCGCGGTTGTAGTTGCCCTGTCCGTGTTCGTGTCCCTGATGCTTGTGGCTGCGGTTGTGTACCATTGCTTAATCCTTAACAGTCTTGGTTTTAAATAGCCGCATTCCATTTGCAGTAACTAATAAGGAAGTCCCTGTATCTGCTAAAACGGCTACAGCTAACCCAACAAATCCAAAGGTTCCCAACAGCAGAAACAAACCTTTTGTTACTAAAGAAAAGACAACATTCTGTTGAATCACAGATACAGTGCGACGGCTTAGTTCTACTGCATAAGCAAGTCGTCTGAGGTCGCTTCCCACGATCACGACATCTGCTGTCTCCAGAGCAATATCAATTCCACCAACTGCAAAACTGATATCCGCAGCAGCAAGCGCAGGAGCATCGTTAATACCATCCCCAACCATACCTACTACTCCTCTTTGACGCAGGAGTTGAATTTCTTCAAGTTTATCTTCTGGTAGCAGTTCTGCTCGGTACTCTGTAATCCCAGCTTGCTGGGCAATCTGCTTGGCAACAGCAGTGCGATCGCCCGTCAACATCACCAACCGCTTTAATCCAATCCGCCTCAACTGTCGCAGGGCTTCTGTCGCTTCCAAGCGGATACCATCAGAAAGTGCGATCGCTCCTAATAACCCTCCGTTCGTCCCTACCAACACCGGAATTTGACCAAGTTGTTCAATTTCAGTTAACAAAGATTCAGCTTCATCAGACAAGCAAATACCTTGGTCTGAAAACAACCGTCGATTACCAACAAAATACAACATCTCACCAAAGTTTGCCTGAATTCCTTTACCGGGTAATGCGGTAAAATCAAGAGGCGTTGCTAACTCCAGCCCCAAATCTTGAGCCTTTGCCACAATAGCTTTTGCTAGGGGATGTTCAGACTGTTGTTCTAAGGAAGCAGCAATCTGTAATACCATGTCTGCATTCACTTTCCCCAAGTCATAAACCTGCTGCACAATGGGCAGCCCTTGTGTAATTGTGCCAGTTTTATCAAAAGCAAGGGTAGTTAGGTGTCCAGCCGTCTCCAGTGCATTACCCCCTTTAAATAAAACGCCCTGACGAGTTGCCGCACCAATGGCACTGACAATTGAAACTGGGGTAGAAATGACTAAGGCACAGGGACAAGCAATTACTAGCATGACCAGTGCGCGGTAAAGCCAGACGTTAAAAGGTTGAGCAAAAGCCAAGGGTGGTATTAGAGCAATGGCGATCGCTGCTAAAATCACTATCGGAGTGTAGACCTGTGCAAACTTATCCACCCACTGCTGCGAGGGTGCGCGGCTTTCTTGAGCTTGTTCCACCAAATTAATAATTTTGGCAACGGTTGTATCGCTAGAAGTGTGCGTAACTTTAACTTCTAAAAAACCTGTCTGATTTAGTGTTCCAGCAAAGACAGTATCCCCAACGGCTTTATCTTCTGGGATTGACTCTCCCGTAATTGGAGACTGGTCAATGGCACTGGTACCAGAAACAACTAGACCATCCAACGCCACACGCCCTCCTGGTCGAATCGTCAAAATTTCACCTAGCTGAACACTTTCAACCGGAACTGTAAATTCCTGATTCCCGCGCTTAACTGTAGCAGTAGGTGGAGTCAAATCCATCAGTGAGCGAATTGCGTTGCGGGTACGACCAAAGGTGAAAATCTGTAATGTTGTGCCTAAAGAGAACAAAAAGACAACCAGCCCCCCTTCAAACCAGTCTCCTAAAATCACTGCCCCAATCACCGAAATAGTCATCAGCAGATTCATATCGGCGCGGCGCAAGCGCAACTCAAACAAACCAGCCCGTGCGATCGGATAGCCAGCAATTACTATACCAATGCCATAAAAAGCTCGTGCAATCCAGATGGGTAGTACTAAATACTGAGTAAGTAAACCTAAAACTAAACCTATACCTGCAAGTATGACACTCTGTCCTCGACGATTTTCAATCCAGAATCTCCAGCTTGTTAAGTCGGATTTTTGTTTTTGTTTGGACTTGTTTATTGGCTGAGAATGCTCGTAGTTATGATCATGGCTATGGTTATGCTCGTGGTCATGACCACAAGAATCAGTATGATGATGGGAACTTGCTTCAACACCCTCCTCGACCGTGTAACCTAAATCTTGAATCCGGTCATAAATTGCTTTCTCATTCACCAATTGTGGGTCATAGGATATATGCAATCTTTCGCTGGCAAAACTGACCGATGCTTCTTGTACGCCTATGATCTTCTGCACCCCAGCCTCAATGGTTTTGGCACAACTGCCACAATCCATCCCGCCAATTTGTAGCTGTAGCGTTTGCAGAGAAACTATATCTACGTTATGGTCATGATTTTGGTGGTCATGGTCGTGTTCACCGCCACAGGAATGAGTCTGCTGATGGGATTGCGCCTCATGACTTTGCTCTATTGTATAACCCAAACCTTTAATTCGGTTATGGATACTCTTTTCACTCAATACCTCTGCGTCATAGGAAACTCTGGCTTTACCAGTTGTAAAGTTTACCGTTGCTTCTGTAACACCGTGTAACTGTTGCAAAGCGACTTCAATTGTCTTGGCGCAGCTTCCGCAGTCCATACCGCCAACTTGCAAAGTTTGGGTTTTGAGCGAAGGAGTTTGAGTCATAGCAGCTTTAGAATTAAGGCAAAAAGTTAACTGCCAATATTCTAATACAACAATTGAACAACTATTCAATTGTACAATTGTTATCATTTTAGGTATTATTGAGATTAATAACCATTGCTAAGTAAAACTTGCTATGAATAAGCACAAGAAAAAGCAGGACTTAGACTTAATTCAAAGTTCTGACACCCCTACCTGTGATACTCATCTGGTGCATCTAGATAATGTACGCTCATCTCAAGCTCAAATCTTACCGACAGATAAAGCACAACAAATGGCAGAAATTTTTGGGGTGTTAGCAGATACAAACCGTATACGCCTCTTATCAGCTTTGGCTTCTAGTGAGTTGTGTGTTTGCGATCTAGCTGCATTAACCAAAATGAGTGAATCAGCAGTTTGCCATCAGCTGCGGTTATTGAAAGCTATGCGTTTAGTCAGCTATCGTCGAGAAGGTCGGAATGTTTATTATAGTTTGGCTGACAGTCACGTCATCAACTTATATCGCTC
>NZ_JADEXF010000222.1 GCF_015207245.1 Nostoc cf. edaphicum LEGE 07299 | reverse complement strand
ATATGGTCTGTATCATCTACACTTAGTTGCACATCTGTTGTGACTTCCTGTACCTGAACAATGGTTTCCATAACTTCCTGCGATCGCAGGTTTAATTCGTTATAGCGATCCATTTCTAAGGCATCAAATTCTGTGTTTATACCTTGTACTTGGTGGCCATTTTCAGCTTGTAGCTGTGAGGTAGCTTGAGTGGAAATTTTGTCGGATATTATACGTAATTCCTGGTTTTCGCGGTCGAGGATTTGGACTCGCTGGTTGAGGTTGCGAACGAGTTTGCGTAATCTTTCTAATTGCGAATTTAAGCCATTTCGCTGAACAATCAGTTCGCCAAATAAATCATTAATTTGCTCTAGCTGTTTGCTAGGAACTCGGACGCTATTTTCATGAATTTCTCGTTCTTTACCAACGGCAACTGTCTCTCCTTTGCCTTCGCTTAATTTGGCATCTGGAGGATTCTCTTCTTTAGCAAATATTGTATTATGTTCAGTTACATTGACAGAATTTACATCCTCAGCAAATTCTGCATCTACAAATGTAAAATTGGCGGCGATTGCTTCATCTTTAACCCAAGTTTCTGGAGTGATCTCTGCTTGCCAAACAGCTGTTGACACTACTTCTGTGTCGATGACATCTGTAGGGAGAAGTTGTGGTATTACTTCTGCTGGCAATAGTAGCTGGGATTGCGAACTACCCAAGTCAATAGCTGTAGGTAAGTTATCTAGCTGATTTGTCAGCACCAAAGCTTGCGATCGCCGCCATGCTTGCAATGCTAACTGGGCAATTTCGGGGATGCGTTCAACAGTTTCCAAATGCTGCGTTACCGACTGACAAAGCTTGCTAAAAGCTGGCAACTGGAGCATTTCTCCCAAACCGCCTAATTCAGCTGCCAGGATTGCAATTTCTTCAGGCAATCCAGCTTGTTCGCGATCTGCCAATGTAGATTCTAGACGCTGCAAACACTCTTCTACTTCTGTGGCAAATAGCAAAGGGATAACGTCTTGCCCGTCCTCTGGGGATAGCATAGTTGAGGCATCTTCTGGGGTGGGGTCGCCCAAGCGATCGTGCAACTCATCGAAGATGGGATAACAAAAAGTTGCTAACCACTGATCTTCGACAACATTCCCTTCTGCAAGCAATTCGACAATTTGACGCAGCCAGTCAACTCCAGATAGCAATAAACTTTGCAACTGAGTATCAATTTCTAAAGAATTTTTTTTAGTTTTTAAAACTTTAAAGGAATCTTCCAGACGGTGAGATAAATCACTTAGCGATTTAAATCCCATCATCCCCGCGCCACCTTTAATAGAATGAGTGGCCCGGAGTGCAGCATTGATTTTATCCAAATCGATGCGGTTACTAGTATCGATTTCCAGCAATACCCCTTCTAAGGTATTTAAGTAATCTGTTGCTTCTTCCAGAAACTGCATCTGGATTTCTAATTCTTTGTCTTGTAGCATGGTTTTTGTCCTTAGTCATTGGTCATTGGTCATTAGTCATTGGTCATTAGTCATTGGTCATTGGTCAATAGTCTTAGTAAAAGGACAAAGGACAAATGACAACGGACAAATAACAAAAGTCATTCGTCATTCATCACTAGCAAATCGCAAAGGACAAAGGACAAATGACAAATGACAAACTTAACTAACTTTGAAAGCCTCGACAGTCTCTTGCAACTGCTGGGAAATATCCACAGTTTGTTGCAGAGATTCGGAAACTTGGTGAGATGAATCACTGGTACGTTGTGATATAGCAGCGATATCTTTCATCAATTGGCTAACACTTTGGGATGTTTCAACCTGAGATGCAGTTGCAGTGGAAATCGACTGCACTAAGGAGTCAATTTGAGAAGAGACATCCAAAATTTCACTCAGACTTTGTTTAGCTTCCTCCACAATTCGAGTACCTTCTACCACTTGGGTAGTGCCTATTTCCATTGCTTGCACTACTTCACTGGTTTCTCGTTGGATATT
Organism: Nostoc cf. edaphicum LEGE 07299; assembly: GCF_015207245.1. Taxonomy (GTDB): domain Bacteria; phylum Cyanobacteriota; class Cyanobacteriia; order Cyanobacteriales; family Nostocaceae; genus Nostoc; species Nostoc edaphicum_B. Next base: position 4,441 of record NZ_JADEXF010000222.1, on the reverse strand, counting down.
TTCAACAATTTGTTCGATTTCTTGGGTTGCTGCGGCACTCCTGACTGCTAGTTCGCCGACTTCTTCAGCCACTACGGCAAAACCTTGACCTTCTTCACCCGCACGTGCTGCTTCGATGCCGGCATTAATAGCAAGCAGGTTAGTTTGAATCGCAATTTGGTTAATCAAGGAAACCACGCGAGAAATTTGTTGCGAAGACTCTCCCAAACGTTTCACTTTCTTAGCAGTTTCACCCACAGTTTCCCGCAAAGAGAGGATGTTTTGTACTGTCAAATCCATCGCGTGTCCGCTCTTGGTTGCAGTGTGAGCAGCATGGTTAGCAATGAAGGCAGCTTTTTCAGCACTTTCGGCTACGGCTTTCATGGATTGGGTCATTTGGTCAACAGCATCAAGGGTGCGGTTGATTTCGGCAGCTTGGGTTAGCGCTTCTTCTGCTAGGTGGCGGATGGCTCCTTCGTTAGAGCCAATGGCACTATTTACATGGATGGCAGCTTGTTTAACTTGGGTAACAATATCTCGGAGGCTTTCTACAATGGAGTTGAAGAAGTCGGCAACAGTACCGATTTCCCCAGCAGTTACGTCTGCACGCACTGTCAAATCACCTCTGGCTGCACCTTCTACGTCGTTGAGTAGTTGTAAAAGTTGTTGTTGCAGTGTTTCGTCTGAAGCACTTACAGTTACATTTGTGACTTTTTCTATCTCTTCTAATAACTTGGCTTGTTCTAAGGCATAGCCGACTTGAGTTGCTATCTGTTGAAACAAGTCAATTTCCGGCTGTTGCCAAACACGAGGAGTTTCGCAATGATGAGCAATTAATAAGCCTAAAAGTTTTTCTTGAGCAAGAATCGGTACGATTAAATGACCTTTGACAGCAAATTTTTCCAACAGTTGGATGTAACTGTCGGCATTTTTCAAGCTTTGGTCTTGATGAATATTGGCAACTGCTTGCACCCCTCCATCGCGATCGCTTTCTAGATAATGTTCTCGAAAATAAGGGTCGTCAATTTGCACTCCCAGCATTTCCGGCCAATTACCAGTTCCCGATTCCGCAACGACAACGCCAGTCAAAGTACCTGGATTCAGACTATAAATAATTACCCGGTCTGTTTTGAGGATTTGCTGAACTTCTTTGACTGCTGCATGATAAATATCTTCAGTTTTAAGAACTTTCCGAATCCGTAGGGTAATATCTGCTAGTAATTTTGTCCCTTCAACGTCTACTTCCTGTTGCTGTTCTTTAACTAAGACCTGCAATTGTTCAGCCATCAAGTTGATATTTGCACTCAATACCCCTAATTCGTCTTCTCTTTCAATTTCCAGACGGGTATTAAATTTACCTTGACCTAACTTTGCTAATGCCGCAGTTGCATTGAGAATTGGCTGTGTAGTCAGTTTAGCTAACCGAGATGCGATCGCACCTACAATTAATGCTGTCACTGCTGTACCGATGGCTATAATCCACAACAATTGTCTTTGCAGCTCAAATACAGTTGCGGTATCTGTAGCTAAAAGTACCTGCCAGTTTAAATCAGGTAAGCCATCTATCGTACTAGCTGGTACATAGCTAACTAGTTCTTGTTTTTTGTGAGTTTTCGGAACTTCTATAAAACTATTTACCTTTCTAGCTGCTAGCAGTTTAGGTAAATTAGAATACTCTGCCTTGGCCTCTTTCCCCAATAATTCCTTTTGAGGACTCAAGAAAACTGTTCCCGAAGCATCAAGCAAATAGTATTGTTGTCCGTTGGCTGCGTAGTTTTTGGTAACTTCCTCTAAAGATTTTACGGGCATACGTGCTTGTACCACGCCAATAGTTTGACCCGTTCTTGTCTCTTTCACAGGTGCGGCTAGATAAATACTCACAACACCTGTATTTGCTGCTTCCGGTTTGCTGATGACAGGAGTATCTTTTTGTAAAGCGTCTTGAAAAAAGGTACGGTCTTTTTGATTTTCCAGGGGTTCGCCTGTAGACTGGACAATCAAGTTACCTTGGCGATCGAAAACAGCAATACTGTCATAAGCTTTGTAGGCTTCGACAACCCGATCTAAGACTTCTTGCTTTTCTTGAGTACTAATACTAGCTTGAGAATTTGTCAAAAATAGCAAGTTTGATATTACCTGAATATCACCGTAGCGTCCCAGCATAAAGCGGTTAACTTTATCACTCAAGCCAGTGGCTTCGGCTTCTTGAGATTGGGTAATTTGCTTAGTAATAGATTTGTTGGCAAAACCAAAAGCGATCGCACCGATGCCCAAAACTGGTATTGTGCCAATTGCGATCGCTAAAATAGTCGCTTTCTTAACTAATCCCAGCCTTGTAAAATAGGCAATACCCTGATTCAAAGAAGAATTATTCACATTTTTATTAGTCAGCTTATTTGGTAGCTTTACTACAGTTCCAATAGCTTTTTGAGATGAAATCAGTGATGCTCGATTTTGAGCGCTATTACCTTGATTTGTGTTGGTTTTATTAAACATAAAAGTAGTTCTCCTAAGTATGTGAATAAGAACACTAAAAAGCTGTTTTTAGTAGTAAACCTTAATCACTGCGGAGAATAGAAGATTGCACAATCGCTTGTGCATCTAATACTAGTAATATTTCTTCTTGTTGCACAACGCACCCACATAAATAAGGAACCAAACTTGATGTCACTTGTCCGATAGGAGAATGAATATCATCAACTATGAACTTGGTTGTACCTTTTATTTCTTGTACAACTAATCCCAACACCAATGATTCCACTTGGATAACAATCACATTGTATTGTCGCAGTCGATAATCTAGGGATTCTAAATTGAGCATTCTTGGTAAATCAACTACCCAAATTATCCGACTCCGCCAATTCATTAATCCTAATATGCAGGATGGCATATTCGGTATTGACGTAATAGATTCAACAGGTACAAGAATTGCTTCTTGCGTATGCCTCATTGATAAAACAGCAGTAGTTTGTTGATTTAGCTGAAACTTCAGATAACTATCTGCTAAATTATTCGGGATTGGTTTTGAAGAAAGAGTAATGTTTGTACTAGTCATTGATTCAAATTACCACTGATTTAATAGTACGTAGGAGATGTTCGCGGGTGTAAGGTTTAGTTATATAGGCATCTGCACCTTGTCTCATCGCCCACAAACGATCAATTTCTTGATTTTTAGAACTACAAACCACAATCGGTACTTTTGCAGTAATTGGATTTCTTCTCAGAGAACGACACAATTCAAATCCACTCATTTCTGGCATTACTACATCAGTAACGATCGCATCTGGTTTTTCTAACACAGCTTTTTCTAAACCCTCTTTTGCACCACTTGCTTTAATTACGTTGTAACCACTCTCTTTGAGATAATGGCTCATTAATTCCAATTCGCTGGGAGAATCTTCTACAATCAAAATTGTGCCAAGCAAAGTCAGGCTCACTATCAAATCTCCTAAAAAAATAAATTAAACATATTTTGTTATTTTTATTTGCCTTATTTCAATCAACCAAGATGCTTAAAAACCATTTTTAGCAATTCTGATTGTGTAAAAGGCTTAGTCAAATATCCTGACGATCTGACCATTTTAGCCTTTGCCCTGTCGATAAATCCCGTTCTACCAGTCACCATAACGATCGGTATATTTTTAAAAGCTGAATGTTTACGTAATAATGAACATAGTTCATAGCCATCTAAACTTGGCATTTCAACATCTAGCAAAATCAGGTCGGGTTTACTCCGTAGAATTTGCATTAAAGCTTTTACCGGATCATTGATCATCACAACTGAAAATGTGTTTTCATCCAAAAAGTGTTTGATAGAATTCAAAACAGTTTGGCTATCATCAATGCAGGCAATTGTATATAGTTTTTTGCCAACAGGTGGCTGAGTAGTTTTATTCTCAGGAATATCAAAATTGATTGGGATTGGCAGTTTTTGCCCAATTTTTATTTGCAGTTGTGGCTGAACTTGAGACGTTTGTGTTGCAGACAACGCTTGGGAACTCCCACCAGCCGGAATTGATGACTGAATATTTTGCCGATTTCGTAACTGTTTTTGACAGTGTTCAACAAGTAACCGTAAATCCAGGTGACAGAACTTTGGTAGTTCATCCAAAGAGCTTTCTGGACTGAATTCATAGCTACCTTCTTTTAAACACAGAAATGATTCCATTACTTCTTTTGCTAATTCGTCTATCAGGCTTCCTGCTTGCACAGAGGTAATATAGTCCTGATTTACTAACCAACAAATAGCTTGGTAATCTGCATTTGATATTGATTTATGTTCATTTTTCGTCTCAAACATCAGCCGCATCTGTACACGAGTGGTGCTGTTGAGAGCAGGAATTTGCTGACTCAAACGCCGTAAGTGACTGTCAAGGCGCTCAAATAGTTTATCTGAATAGGAGGCATAAGTAAGTTTACAGTCCTCTAGATAGATTGACCAAGAAACTATCCCGGTAAATAC
>NZ_JADEXF010000221.1 GCF_015207245.1 Nostoc cf. edaphicum LEGE 07299 | reverse complement strand
CTGCTCCCCTGCCCCTCTGCTCCCCTGCCTCTTCTTGAGAAAAATAGCCAATCTCAACCCATTGCTCCGCCTTATCGTTATATTTGAACGCATTACCAAGCAGATTACTGAAGACTTCATTAACCAGCACTCGGTCGCACAAAACTGTTGGTAAAGGCCGAGGAATGCGAATATCCACAAGCCCAGAGTCTTGGCGACTAGCACGAAAAATGTCAATTACTTGGTTGAGTAATTCGTTGAGATCAGTTGCCTGCAAGCGTAATTGGGCTTGTCCTAACTGCGATAACCGCAACAGAGCATTAATCAGAGTTTCCATGCGTACAGACAAGGATACTACTGTTTGTAAGCACTCAATGCCGTCATCATCTAATACTTGCGCATAGTCTTCTAACAGCACTGTTGAAAAGTTATAAATGCCTCGCAAAGGTTCCTTGAGGTCATGGGAAGCGGCGTAGGCAAAGGATGCTAGTTCTTGGTTGCTGCGCTCTAACTCCAGGTTGATTTTAGCTAATTCATCCGCTTTCGAGAGTACAATACCAACGATCGCATTATTCAAAGCGATCGCACTGTCAAGTTCGCAAGCTTTCCAAGGTAGAGAAGTTAATCTAACAGTTTCTTGCCATTGTTCAAAGGATTTTCGGGGAGACAGGGTATAGCTACCATCTGGCTGTGCTTGCATGGATTCCTGTGGATTTCCTGCCCAGTGTACTGTTTGAATAACTTCCGGGCGAAACCAAAGGATGTAATAGCGCCGAATTTTAGAAATCCGCAGCAGCAACAAGCCACTAGCAGTATCTTTAAATATCAGCGCCTTTTGGTAAACCTTTGGCAGAGAATCAGTAGAAAACAAGTTGTCACTAACTTGGGTATCCGTCCATTCAATGAGTGCCTGAACTTCATGAATATTCGGTGTTGTTCCCACAAGGGTAATTTCATTATCCAGACAAACTGCTGCTCCAGAGGCACTAACAAGATCGAGCAAGCGGATTTCAGGTTTAATTAGAGCATCAATAAAATTGTCTGCTTGGGAAATAGATTCAAGGAACTCAGACTGTAGCGATTTGAGTTTTACTTTATAATCCCATTCCGAGTTACTAATTTTGTGCGCTAATTCTGAAGACACAATCTGTCCCAAAAATTCGCACATCTTCCGGACTTCGTAAGAAATATACTTTGGTGTTTGATGGTGACAGGATATTAATCCCCAAAGCTTCTGCTCTTGAATAATTGAAATCACCAAAAGAGCCTTCACTCCCATATTTTGATGATATTCCGCACAACACCAATCAAAACTCCGTAGCAGACAGTAGCTTAAGTCAAGATGCTGATGTGTTGTCGGATTTTCCGTTGGAACTAGTTTGACAGGTTCGGCAGTCAAATCGGGGAGAAATCGGAGAAAGCAGCGCGTGTATAACTCCCTAGCCTGCGCTGGAATATCTGTAGCGGGATAGTGGAGTCCTAAATAAGGTGATAAATCTTCCCGTTTAACTTCTGCAACAACAGAACCCGCTTGTGACTCGTCAAATTGATAGACCATCACCCGATCGAAACCGATGATTTTTTGGACTTCTTGGGCGACTAAATGCAAAAATTCTCCCAAATTGGATGTCCTTTGCATTTTAGCGATCGCTTCACTCGCAAAACTATGAAAGTTTAAGAAACTTACCTCAAATTCCGAGTCAGTTGGTTCTAGCTCCAGAATCACAGCTTCTTCTGTACGATGAGCAATAGCATCAAAGTATATTTCACCGTACAAAGTATTTATTAATACTTTAAACGCATTAGCGCTGCCAACCTTTTTTACTAAACACTGCTTGACAATTTCCACTGGCTGAGGTTCAAGTAAATAGCTCAAAGGTAGACCGAGCAAATCTTCTGGAGCTTTGCACAAATACACTTGGGTATTATTGCTAACTTGTAGGATCTCTAGCTGAGTACTGAGTGCTACGAGAATGCCATGAGGTTGAATAGAGCCAGGTATGTGAATAGGTTTGCGATCGTGGTTAGTCAGGGCAGTAGCTTGGGCTGTAGTATATTGCGGCTGGCTCATAACTGAACTTATGTAAAGCTGACTTTTACAATAACGCAATTAAATGTCATATTTCTTTAAAGTATATGTCCTGAAGTATGAGTGCGATCGCATATATCTGTGCTAATTATGATTTTTACACTAGTTAAGATAAGTGCAAATAACTAGAAGATGGTGTATTGGCGTGGCAAGGCTTCCATAACATAGCGAAAATACAAATTATGGTATATTCAAAGTAGATACGTAAAATAGTCCAAAATAGGTGCGTCAAGCTCCGAAAGTATTATATTTGGGTATGAAATTCTCTAAGAAAGCATTTATTTTGAGCTAGTTATGACTACAGTTGTTGCTAAGTGGGGAAACAGCCTAGCTATTCGACTTCCGAAAGCTTTGGCTGAACGAGTTAATGTCAAAGAGGGGACAGACATAACTTTCAGCATTTCAGGCAATAGTATTGTCATCACACCGCAGCAGCGAAAAAAATATACGCTTGATGAATTATTGGAAGGTATGACTCCAGATAATTTCCATTCTGAAATAGATACTGGATCTGCTGTGGGGAATGAAGTTTGGTAGTTAAACCATACACTCCAGATAGAGGTGATATTGTCAAGTTAGACTGCGGAACTACAAAGCAAATTACGGCTGATTCGATCCGACGTGGATTAGCCCTGAGAACATCAGAAATGTCATTTGAAGATATTGCTAAAACCCTTAATGCTGAACTAAAACCTCAAGGGCGTGAGCAGATGGGCTATCGTCCTTTTTTAGTTATGTCGCCATTAAAATACAATCGAATGGCTTCTATAGTTCTAATTTGTCCAATTACTAATCAAAAAAAAGGTCTTAACTTTGAGGTTCCGCTTCCTGACGGAATGATAACCAGTGGCGTGGTGCTAGCCGATCAGATCAAATCACTAGACTGGAAAGCTAGAAAGGTTTTGTTTGTAGAGAAAGTTGAACAGGAGCTAATTGAAGAAGTCCAAGCAAAAATTGAACCTCTGATTTTATAAAGGTGCAAATAAACTCTACAGACGTAATTAATTACGTCTGTACAAATCAAATAAAAATCATCACATGCAGCAACGCAACACCAATATCCAACATCCAAAATCCGAAGCTGACTATGGTATTGGGAACTTTTTTTTTACGAGTTTGGCTCCTTTAATATCCAATAGTTGTGCTAATTCAGTTGTATTCAATGACTTGACGAGACTCAAACCAAGAGATTTACTAGAAATGCTTTGAGTGTAAGCGGCGTTCAGATATGGTGTGTATTGCGGCTTTCCTGCAATGTATGTTTGAAAAAAAGGTAAACTCAAAACATTCATGTAACGACGTGCTTGAGAAGCATCGCCAATCATATCGGCAGGTAATGCTACTTGTTGATTTGCAGGGTTTGCATTGCCAATGGTGGAGAAGTGTGTGCCACCTTCAAGCATGACGAGATACTTTTGGGAATTTGCCAACCAGGAGAAAGGTAAAATTTGCTCCGATAAAGCTGGTGCAACTGTATCATCACTACTGCTGACAATCATCACTGGAGTTTTAATTTGACTTAAGCCAGCTTTGCCGAAAATCGAACTAGTAATAGGATTAACTGCGATCGCAGCTTTTACTCTCTCATCCCGCAGGTTATAATCTTTGCCAGACTTACTAATGCTCAATTCTAAAGCGCGACACTGGAGCAGTAAAGACATATTCCAGGTATTTTGGAGTGCTGCTGGTTGACAGTCTTGTTTTAGCTGCTCAAAGTTGATTTTAGCGCCTGCTAGGGCTAAGGCTGTATAGCCTCCCAAAGATTGACCAAATACTCCGACTTGTTGCAGATTTAGACGACCTTTAAACCGTGAATCAGATTGATTACCTTTTTGCAATTGATTCAGTATATATGTTATGTCCATTGGTCGGTCTTGAAATTCGCTTGGTTCTGCTACTTCAATAGCGCGTCCTTTTAACAGAGAACGCAATTGTTTCGCATCACTACCAGGGTGATTGGGAACAACAACGGCAAATCCGTAAGAAGCTAGATGAGTGGCTAAATATTGAAAGTTACTGCTGTCTAAACCCAAGCCGTGAGAAATGATAATTATCGGTGCAGTCTTTTGGATATTGGGAATGTAAACATCAGTCAATAAAAGCCGATTGCGGGTTGAGTCGAAAAACTTCAGGATGTATTTTTGCAACTTAAATTTTCCCGGAACCTTTAAATCGGGCAATTGCGAGAAATTTGGTTGAGAAATGCTCTCAGCTTCTATTTTAGACTTTTCGGAAACAGCTGCGATCGCACTATGGGTTTGGTTAACAAGTTTCTCCAATTCCGTAGCTATTTCCAAAGTTTCAGCGACATCAAGGCGAATGCTGCTGGTGGGATATTTACGCAACACATTTAAAAGTGTCAAGCCTCCCGATTCACCAGAGGCTAAAATTAGCGCCGAACGCAAAGTACCAAATCCTGGTTCTGATTGACTGGTTTTAATCACTTGCGCCAATCGATGCAGTAAAAATTCTCCTTGTGGTGTGTAGAGAAGTTGCGAAACTACTACTGGACTAACTTTCACACGATTAAGCAAAATCCGCCGCAATTCTTGAAGCTGTTCTAAAGGCAGATATCGCTGATAGGCTGCTAAATCTTCGTTAATTACACCTGTTTTGGCGTAGTTCTCTAAAGTTGTGACTGAAATGGAAAGCTCCAAAGCTGAATAAGATGCATAAATCCGCTCTGCTGCCAAAACAGAATTACTAATTCCAAATGTTGGCAGCACCATTGAAAGAACCAGCAATAAAGAATTTTTTCTTAGGGTGCTGGCCCAATTACCAAACAAACTATTCATCGCTCAACTGTTTCGGTGGTCTGGTTTTATCAGGTGTTGGCTTTGGTAGTTATTCGGGCGCCCTGCTTAGTTTACTTAAAGTTATTAGCCTCAATTTTATCAAAACAGAATTTAGGAGTCAGTGGTTATAATTCATGATGAATTATGTATGACTTGCGAATGTAGCTGACTGAAAATAATGGGTATAAATGGGTTTAAAATCTCTACCAAATCGGAGATTTAGTAGTCAAATAAAGTAGCGATTCCCAATGCCCTAGTAATTTATTCTGACTCCTGAATTTTGATTTTTGAATTCTTTTGCAAGGATATTTCGGCTATAAAGTCAACAATCAAATCCTACAAAGTTACGCAGATAGGTAAAGTATCCGGCTGACTTCAGTAGTTTGCCTTCACTATTAAATCATAACAAATAAAAAATAGTCTGCCTCAGTATTTATGTTGTAGCTTTGAATATTGCACAAATTCACTAGATGAAAAATCTAGTAAAAATCCTGAAAAACATAGCGATTAATCAGCTTTACCCAAAGCGATCGCTACTGAACCTGTAACTACTAAACCTGCTCCAAATAATGCTATGAGGGTGAAATGTTCTGGTGGTGTCCAAGAAGGTGCAATAACTGATACAACTGCAACTGATATTAATGTCACAATCGGAGCTAAAGCTATTACTGCACTTACTCGTGATGCTTCCCAATGTTGTAATGATTCAGAAAAAGCACCGTAAGCGATTAAGGTATTTAAGGCACAAAAAATCAACATTCCTAAATGGAAAGTATCAAGTATAAAAATTGATTTGATTTTGGCTAGAGGAGTGAATAATAAAGCACAGCCCCCATAAATTATCAACATGATGCTGGTAGAAGATAAGGATTGTAATAACTGCTTTTGTGCCAAAGCATAAATAGCCCAAGCCGTTGCTCCTAGCGCAATTAAAACACTACCTAGTATATATGTGCCATGTGCTGTAACTAAATTCGTTAATTGTTCGCGAAAAAATAAAAGATAACCACAAATCATCACACTAACACCAATCCACTGAGACAGCCGATAACGTTCTTTAAAAATTACTAACCCTCCAAAACCTAATAAAAGGCTAGATAATTGAATGAGAACTTCAGCGTTAGCAGGCGATGTTAATGCTAAACCTTGGGTAAATGAAAAGTAATTAATCCCTAAAAATATTGTCGCGATCGCTAATAATTTTCCAGAAGCAGAGCGCAGTTGTTCTAATTTTGGTAATTTGCCGCGTATCCCTAAATACACAGCAAGCAATACAAATGATACTAAAAAACGAAACCAGATAACGGTATAAACATCAAGTACTTGTAGAATTACTGCAAGGGCAATAGGTAAAATTCCCCATAATAAGACCGTCAATAGCGATAATGCTAGTCCTAAGCGCCACCGACCAGAACTTTGATGTAGTAACATTAAAATATCCAAATAGTAGGACTGATAAGTAAGTTATATCTAATTTAAATATCTAAACATTTTATCAAACTCTTACCGATAAAATATATTTAATAGTTTAGTTAATGCAAATTCAAT
>NZ_JADEXF010000220.1 GCF_015207245.1 Nostoc cf. edaphicum LEGE 07299 | reverse complement strand
TTGCCAGACTAGGTAAAAGTCGATATGTTTCACTTTTAATTAAGATAGAGAGTCCCAAGTAAATTAAGACAAAGGGGAAGATTTTTCGACCATAGCGAGTTAGAACGGGAGCCATGAGAGGATTACGAGTCAGGTTGTAAGAGAGGAAACACCAGACTCCAACAGTGAAATAGCAAACACAGACAATTACGCCCAAACTTGGAAGATTGCTACTGGCAAACAACGGTACATAAATTCCAATGTTGTTTCCTCCATTGGCAATGGTGACAGCAGAAACACGGTAAGTTTGAGGATCGCGGATGGTTGCCAATAGTGATTTTTTTTGACGTCCAGATTTTACGGGAGAGGTGAAGTCAACTGACACTGCTTGTACTGTCTCTCCTTCCTCTTCTCGACTGATGAAATTACTGATACCAATGGCGATGGGAAGCAAACCTAGTAAACCAATCCAGCTACTGGGGATGAGCAGACCGCCGAAGAAACCAGGAAGACTAGCACATACTAAGGTAGTAAATCCCAAAAATTCACCGAGAACAATATGCTTAGGACGAAAGCTACGATTGACTTTCCCAAAGAAAGCCGTCAAATATAAGTTGTCGGCAAAGGTAGTTGCAAAAGCGACAGAGATTCCAATCAATAATGTACTAATTAGCCAAGCCATAATTGTTGTTCACAGTAATTCAATGCTGTTTGTCTTAGTCCTCTCTGCTTCTCGATGTGAGAGCAGGTTAGGAGATTTTATGACTGTTTTTCTAACGAGAACCGAGCGATATTCGTTATTTATCAGCCAATTACCCAATTTTTAGAGGCATCGCCTCCAATCAAATTGGTGATTTTTTTCTCAGCAAGGTACCTTGGGAGCTCATGAAGTCAATATTATGGCTTTCAGTCAAATAAGAGCAAATACTCTTATTTTTCAAAATGATAAATAAAAGTGATTGACAATTTTACTATCTGTTTTGGGTTTTGTACTCATTGACACTCATAAGGAAAAAACCTTTAACCTTTTTCCTAAACTAAATTCTGAGTTCAAAATGCACAAAATGAGTAGTATTGAATACTGAGCTATTGTTTGAGAAACTTCTATGCGTAGTTTACTGCCGTAGGCATCGCTCTTATTGAAGAGAACCTTTGTCAGATGGTAAAGGCTCGGATATCCTTGACGGCTAGCATTCAACATCGGTAATATGACTAATCGCCCTCTAACTTCAGTTTGAGATGTTCGGTAATGTTGAATTTTTAACTTGTAATTATGCTAACCAGTGTTGACCGTTTATTATTTGTCCGGCGAGTCCCGATTTTTAAGGAATTGCGGGATGATTTTATTGTGCGGCTCACTTCAGTGATGAACGAATTGTCATTCCCAGCTAATTACACCATCTTTCGACAGGGAGAAGAAGGGCGATCGCTCTATATTGTCGTCTCCGGTCGAGTAAAAGTTCACATTGGAAATAAACAGTTGGCAGAGGTGGAACAGGGAAAATATTTTGGTGAGATGGCAGTATTCGATACTCAACCTCGATCTGCCAGTGCCACAACTCTGGAACCTTGTGAATTTTTAGAACTGACGCAAGAGCAACTATATGATGCGATCGAAGAAACTCCCGAAATTGCGGTGAATATCATTCGTGAGTTATCCCGTCTGATTCGCAGATTAAATGACGATATGAATGTAACTTCTTTGCGGAGTTAATAATCAAGTAAATCTTGAGCAGTCGAAAGTAAATCTAACGAAACTAATAATGCAGAGTTTGTTAGAGGCAAACCTTCTGATGAATTAATTTACCGCTTGACCTTTTGAGGTTCTTCTTCTGAAGCGTAAGTTTCCATAATGAAAATTTTTCTAATACTTTTTACAGCAGTTTTCATTAGAAATATGAATAAAAAAAATGTATAGACGTAGCACTGCTACGTCTATACAAGGGTTTTGGATAATGTAAAATGTGGTTCAAAATAAATCAAAACTACTGTAAGTTTGATTATTAAACTCAGCACTCATCATTGCTTATTATTTAGGTTCACCCAGACCCGGAGTTTCTTCTTTATCAACTTTAGGCACAAAATCAGGACGTTCTTTGCTTTCCCAACCTGCGGGGCGTTTCGAGTTGTACCAAGCTATTGACCCAATGGTGACAGCAGCAATAAAACCAACGACATACACCAAGGTAAAAGCAACAGGAAAATGAGGGGCAGCATCTATAGCTGGTGCTGCTGTTTGCATAAATAATAAATTCATGAGTATATTCTCCACAGTTAGGTAACACTATTGAACACCCTATAAGATGAGCGTATCACCTAACATCCCTCTGTAGTTTAGTTTGAGCAACTTCATATTGCATAAAAAAGGGCAGAGGGAGGGGGAAGTCGCTGACAGGTTTAGGTTTGTTGCACCTAGTTGTACCTGTCAGCCTGTCCCCCAACCTCTTGTTCAGCATTTATATCTTTGCCATGCAGACTCGACTATTTGAGCAATGATTTCTGTGTATGTTACACCACCCAAATGTCCCATAAGTGGCAAGTCTGAGCGGATATGATGTAGTCCTGGTAATGGGTTAACCTCCATAAACTGCAACACACCGCTAGGATCGCAGCGTAGATCCACGCGCGCAGCATCACGGCAACCAAGAGTATGGTAAGCATCCAGCGCCAGTTGCCTTGCCTGTGCTGCCAGTGGTTTAGGATCTATAAGCAAACGTTAAGATACCCGTTCCAGATACTCATCTTTGTTGAGGGTGGTGTAGGCAAAAGCTTCCGCTTGCCCTGTAAAAATTACTTCCATCACACCTACTATCTGTGAGTTGATACCGTTGCCAATAGCGCCTTGTCTAACGTCAGGGCATAGGTAAGCGGATCGGAAAAGGTGTAAGGTTGAGCGAATAATTCGCAGATTGCCGGGACTTGAGCTTCACGAGAACGACCCTTTAAACCCTCAGCAATATTGAAAACCAGATCCCAGCGATCGCAAGCCTGTGCGACTTCTGGGGTAAGTTCCCGCACATGACAAAAGTGCAAAGATAGCCACACACGATGTTTACGAAGCAAGGCAACCAATTCCGGTGTAATTCGCTGCGGTAAGAAACTTGGCACACGAGAACCAATGCGGATAAATTCAATATGCTTAATGGCACGCAGCCGCCTAAGCAAATTGTCTAAAGGTTCATCAGCCATCAATAGAGGATCGCCACCGGAAATTAGCACATCACGGATCTCGGCGTGTTCCTCCAGATAAGCGGCGATCGCATCCAACCGTCGCGTTACGGGGTACATCTCACCTTGGCTCACCAAACGAGAGCGGGTGCAGTAACGACAATAAGCGGCACAACTATCTAAGGCAAGTAGCAAAACTCGGTCAGGATAAAAGTATTGTGTGAATTTGAGTGAGGATAATTTATTTTTTGCAAGTCCTTAAAGTTGCAACATTTGACAAAATTCGAGCGAAAAAGTCTTAGAATTTCCGTTATCTAATCATCTTCTCTAAAGCGTTTTGCAAATCTTTTGTCAAATCGCTCACAGCTTGTTTAGACGCTTGGCGATCGCCCTGAGAATTTGTGAAGCGTTCTGTAACTGAAATTGGCTCCCCCACAGTGATTTCTGCCTGTCGCAAACCTAACCGAGGTCGCCCCGGAAGTGTTGTATTCTGAATTCTCGAAAGCATATCGAATACAAGCAAAACTGTTTCCGCAAACCGTTCCGCCGTCGGTTGTTCCTGAATATAATTAGCTGTGACTGCAACAAAACTTTCGACTATCCGCATGTGCCGCATTCGCAAGTCGGCTTCTTCAGCAATCCAGTCTGCTAAACCGCGTTTGAAGGGTGCTAAAGCATTGATATCTGGCAAATCATCTCGGTAAATGTAACTCCAGCCAGCCTCTTCTAAGCGGCGACAGCGGTCAATAAAATTACCTTGTCCTTGAACTCCAAAATATTGCTCGACAACTTGTAATGCCTTATCTAGTAGGCGATGGAGTCGGGCAATTAATACCTGATTAGCACTAGTAGATTCATCAGTTGAGATGGTTTTTGGGATGTCTTGATGATAGAAGCGACGATAAAATTCTTCCATCTCGGTAATCAAATATTCAGCCAACCTAGAGAGGCGTTGATAGTAAATTTCTTCGCTATTACCCGAATCAATTTCCGAAATTTTCAAGCCACTATCAGCTTCTAACTTACTCAACAGCCAATCCAGTTTAGACCAAGGTGGCTCAACGTAGTGATATTGGATGGCGATCGGCACAACAATCACAGTCTCAGAACGGTTAGCTTTTTGTAAGTCTTCTACACACCAGAAGCCCATTTGAGCAACACCAGGTTCTAAGGGGCTAACAATACCACTATGACCATTAGTACCGCCTTCTGGCGCTACTGCGATCGGTAGTTCGCCATTAGCAAACAACTCCCGTGCATTTTGGATAGCTTGCCGATCTAGTCGTCTACCACGACGAACTGGCACACCCCCCAGCAGAGAGAACAGCCAACCTAGCCACTTTCCAGCCCAAACTGTCATACCTCGGTCATAAAGAAAATAACTGTGAACCAGGGATTGTAGTGTAATACCTTTTTGACGAGCAACTTGTGGCACAATGCGAGAAAGCAAATACAGCATACACAGAGGATCTTCTACCTCTGGGTGGCGAAATGCCAACAAAAAGCGAATTTTTCCAGCCTGAAATTGTTGATAGAGTTCAGCTAATACTTCAACATTCTTGGCTTCAATCTTGACAATCCCAGCCGGTAGCCAAGGGCGAGTGCGAAACCGTAGTGCGATCGGCAGTAACCACCGAACAATCTGGAGTACCAAAAGATTCAACCGTTGAGGAATAAATTTTAGTGGTGGTTGGGTAGACTGAATCGATCTAGGCAAGTTGCTCTCCAGATTGTATTTCTAGCGATTGTACAACGTGAGGTCTTGGTTTTGCGTAAACCCGTAGCCTCTTGTAGTCAAACATTTCAAGTACCTTTACCTTCTAAAACATAATTTTGTGAAAACGCCTCTAGAGTTTGATAATTTTTTAATGTCAATAATAAAGCGATCGAAGTAACCATAAGCAGCAAGGCGGCAAATGATTTGTAGAGAACAATTGCCACTAACCCCAATGGACGCTTTTCCAAACAACCCCCTAACTAAATATAAGTCAAATTTTGAACGCTCAAAATTACCTGAGTACTGTCAAGTCAGAGTTTGCCTCCTTTAACTAAGTAGGACTTTGAATCGGTGCAATGGATGCAATACCATACTTTCCTCTCCCCAAACCCCTTGCCTAATAAGAAAAATAACCCCATTTTTTGATAATGAAAGGGGTTTTAATTGATTTGAATGTGCGTAGGCTAGCAAAAACCGTTTCCAATGGAGGTTAGCGGACTCGAACCGCTGACATCCTGCTTGCAAAGCAGGCGCTCTACCAACTGAGCTAAACCCCCATATTAAAATAGTAGATAACTTTGATTACCATTGTTATTGTAACTTATATTGTCCTATTACCAAAGGGATGAAGCCAGAAAATATTCAAGTTGTTGCAGCACTGTATAAATTTGTTAAGCTGCCAGATTTTGCTGAGAAACGAGATCCTCTGCTGTCTTACTGCCAAGCGCAAGGTGTTAAGGGGACAATTTTGCTGGCACTTGAAGGGATTAACGGTACAATTGCCGGTTCGCGTCAGGCCATTGACTTAGTTCTCTGGTTTCTGCGTTCTGACCCGCGTTTAGCAGACTTAGAATCCAAAGAGTCCTATACCGAAACCCCACCTTTTGAGCGGATGAAGGTGCGGTTGAAGCAAGAAATTGTTACTTTGGGGTTGCCGGAAATTGACCCAAGTGAGCAAGTTGGCATCTATGTCAATCCCCAAGAATGGAATGATTTAATTGCAAATCCAGAAGTAACGGTAATTGACACCCGTAATGATTATGAGGTGAATATTGGTACTTTCCAAGGGACAGAAAATCCCCAAACTGAATCATTCCGCGAATTTCCTGATTATGTGCGCCACCATCTCGACCCAACTAAACACAAAAAGGTTGCTCTCTTTTGTACAGGCGGCATTCGCTGTGAAAAAGCTTCATCCTTCATGCTTGCACAAGGCTTTGCAGAAGTCTATCATCTCAAGGGCGGCATTCTTAAGTATTTGCAAGAAGTTCCAGCACAAGAAAGTTTATGGGAAGGAGAATGTTTTGTTTTTGATGAGCGGGTAGCCGTTAGTCATGGATTGGAGAAAGGAAGTTATGAGTTGTGCCTCTGTTGTGGGCGTCCGATTTCTGAGGAAGATAAAGTGTCTCCCAAATATGAGCAAGGTATCTCCTGTGCCTATTGTTTTGATAGCCTCACCGAGGAGAAAAGAGCGCGTCAGCAGGAAAAATGGCGCCACTACCAAACCCAAGTTAGCAACAAAAATCAGGATGTAAGTTGAAGAAGAATTTATAACTCATGATCTTTCTCTTATACA
>NZ_JADEXF010000219.1 GCF_015207245.1 Nostoc cf. edaphicum LEGE 07299 | reverse complement strand
TAGTATTAGCGCCTTGCTTACCAGTTGCCAGTTCTACTTTGATAATTGTGCCACCTGCTTTTTGAATACGTTGCTGTTCGCGGAACCAGTTTTCATAAGGAACTAGCTTAGTAAAGTAAGTATTTTGCAGTTCGCGTTGGGTCCGAATTCGGGTTTGGCTGGGAACTAGAGCAGTAATTTTAAACAAACGGGACATATTTTGAAAATCTCCTGTATACCTTGTGAAAACTTTTTTATCTCAAAATCTTGAGTGCAAATCTTTTAATCATTCAAAGGCTGGAAATCAAACATCAATACTAGACCACCAACACTCATCACTGATAATTTACCAAGATAAGCAATATAACGTTCTAGCACTCACGGCTGATTTCCAGACCTTAATAAAGCCGCACCTAAATTCTTAAGCGCAAACTAGTTCTTAGCTTAAGCCAGAGGAGATATAGTCTAAGTAAACGCCCATTTCCTTACCAGCATCAGAACCTACCAAACTGGCGGTTACTTCTTTGATTGCTTGGATAGCTTGTACGGTAGCACCGACGGGAACACCTAATGAGTTATAGGTTTCTTTCAAGCCATTGAGCACACGCTCATCTAGTATGGAAGGATCGCCAGCCAACATAGCGTAGGTGGCATAGCGAAGGTAATAGTCCAAATCACGAATGCAAGCAGCATAGCGGCGGGTGGTGTACATATTGCCGCCGGGACGGGTGATATCAGAGTATAGCAAAGATTTTGCTACAGCTTCTTTGACGATCGCAGCAGCGTTAGCGCTGATGGTGCTAGCAGCACGTACCCGTAGTTCGCCAGTAGCGAAGTAGCCTTTTAGCTTTTCTAAAGCAGAAGAGTCAAGGTATTTGCCTTGAACGTCTGCGGAGTTAATGACAGCGGTAATTGCGTCTTGAGCCATGTTGTTAATTCCTTATTTCCAACCGTATTGCAATACTTCTGTTTCAGTAGGTAAACAGCTTTACCCTATCCTAGAAGGGCGCCAACTAGGTAGTCGAAGTAGCCACCAGCTTCACTAGCGTCATCACCAGAGAGCAATGTTGCAGCTCCATTCTTCATTCCACGGATACCTTCAGCAACACCATCGATAGGAGTTCCTAAGGACTTGTACATTTCACGGACACCGATAACACCAATTTCTTCGATGGGGGTTACATCACCAGCAACGATACCGTAGGTAACGAGGCGGAGGTAGTAATCTAGGTCACGCAGACAAGTAGCAGTCAATTCTTGACCGTAAGCGTTTCCACCAGGAGACACAACATCAGGACGCTTTTGGAATAGTTGATCGCCAGCTTGCTTAACGAGCCGTTCGCGATTTTCTGACAAAACTTGAGCAATCCGCACACGGCGCTCGCCACTTGCAACAAAGGACTTGATCCGATCTAACTCACCAGGGCTGAGGTAGCGGGCTTCTGCATCAGCATTCACGATAGCTTTCGTGACAATACTCATTAATGGATTCCTCCAATACGAATGAAACCAGGATTTGATTAAACTGGTGCGATTTTGAGTTTGGTTTACTGAGTTTGTTTTCTCGTCTTTTTAGACACAACAGTTTCACAACTGCTACGGTTAAAAAATTACAAGTTTGCTTGAGTCAACATAAGTACACAAGCTTTCAAACTCAGCTACCTTCCGCAAAACATTTTCCGGCATTCTGTTGAGCATTTATGACTGTTCTTAATACTTTGTAATATTGCTTTTCAGAATTTACTGTTTTAACTGCAATCTGAGAGCGGTATTACGAAAGGTTAAGAAGGGGACAGGGGAAAGGTTACAGGGGACAGAGAACAGTAAATAATCTGTACCCTATTCCCTAATTCCCTAGTCCCTACTCCTTAATCAACTGCTACACTGCCGAGGTAGTTACCTACTGGCAAAGATGGGAAGCGGTTGTAAGGTACAACGTCTTTACCGAAGTAGCGGTTATATTCTGGACTGTCGACTATTGCTTCTACAGCAGCTGACAAACCACTATCGACTAGCAGCTTGTTATATTGGCCAATTTCTTCCTGAGTTGCGGGTGTACGCCCCAACAAATGACGGAAGAGGAACTCAATGACCTTGGCATGAGGATAAGGTGATAAGAAGCGCTGGCGATAGATTTGGGAACTAGCTAGTTCACGCACAAACTCCCGCACGGAAATTTCACCATTTTGGAGTTTGCTATCTAGGTCAGTGCGACGGAAATGATCGGGCACTTCACCGCTAAATACATCCAATACTTGACGATAAATGGCGTTGATTGCCTGTTGTTTTTCGTCTTGATTGGTGTTTTCTGTTAGACGGTAAATGCGTGTATGTTTACGCACACCCATTTCCACGGTTTGTCCGCTAGCATCGTTGTAGGAACGACCCAGTTCAGCAAAGGATGGCTGACCATTTGTTTGTGCTGCGATATCTGCGATCGCCTGTACCAAAAGTGGCGTATCGTTACTAACTCCGACACGGGCTTGTACTGGCTTAAAGCTTGGTACAACCACGTCATCGTTTTGCTTGGTAAGCTGGTTGTAAAGCTTCTCTGTATTGGGGAAGTTTGCCGCAGGTAGGGTTGGGAAGCGACGGTAAGGCACCGTATCTTCACCAAATACCTCGTTATATTCCACACTATTTACCAAAGCAGCAATGAAGGCACGAATACCTTGAGTAGCCAAAATCTGGTTATACTTACGGATTTCTGCTTGGTCTAGTGGCGCACGTCCCAAGAAGTGTTTGGTTCCCAACTCAATCACTTTGGTGTTGGGGTAAGGTGTGTAGAACTCTTTAAGGTAGAGGTTCGAGTAACCCAAACCTTCAATAAACTCCTTCACACTAATTTCGCCATTACCCAGCTTGCTTTCCCACGCCGTAAATTCATTTTTGGCGATATAGGGTGCAATATCCCGCTCAAAAATCTGGCGATACGCAGCGCTGATCAAAGTTTTTACAGCAACTTTGTCATTGGTATTCGCCACCAGTTTGAAGATTTTGGTTTGTTCGCGTTGCTTGCTGACGCCTTGGTTAACGCGGAACTGCACATCTGGTTCTGACCGATTTTCTGTGACTGTACCCAGCGTCACAAAGCTCGGCGTTACTTCCTTCTGAAGTTTCGCTGCAACATCTTCACGAATACTACCAACGCGCAATTGTCGCCCTGATACACCACTAGGAGTCAGATACCGTTCGTAAGGAATTGTATCTTCCCCAAATGCTTCGCTGTATTCTACGCTGTTAATAATGGCATCAACCACTGCGTAAAAGCCTTGTTTAGCAGCGATGTCAAAGTACTTGTTGATTTCTTGACGACCGTAAGTCGGACGACCCAACAAGCGGCGGTGAATATATTCGATCGCTTTACAAACATAAAGCGATGACCAGTACAGATTGCGGAATACATCTGACTTAGCCAAAGCACGGATAAACTCACGCACAGAGATGTCGCCGTTTTCCAGCTTGATTTCCAATACCTTCGGGCGCTGACCTTCGTAAAGATCGCGACCGAAAACTTGCAGATAAGCAGCTCTAATCACTGCTTGCGTGGAGCTTTCGGAGTATTTGATGCTAGAATTTTTGGCAGCCTTTTTACCTCTAGTACCAGGCAGTTGGTCTAACTTGAACACCTTGGGCCCAAGGGTACCAGGAGCTTCACCTCGCGCTCTGGGATTACTATTTTGGTTATTAATCCCTGCTCCTTGGTGAATCAGGATGCGTTTGGTATCCTTACTAAAAGGAGCCGGACTGGTACTGGGGTTGCGAGTTTCTTTCGGGAAAATCGCCCCAAACTGAATTTCCAAGGGGTCATTACCAGAACCGTAAGGATGTTGATCTGGTAGCGGTTGTTCGTAAGCCGCAAATGTGGTGATGAATTGAGGTATCTTGCGGAAAGGCGCACTGTAGTTAAACAGGTCTTGCTGCGGCCCCCAGTTACGACATTCTTGTGCTTCTTGACCCAGACCCCGCAGGTAGGGTACTGTTTCTTCACCAAAATAGTCGCTGTATTCAGCAGAATCGACTAAGGCATCTACTAAGGCTGGTAGACCACCATTAGAAATAATCGAGAAGTATTTTTGTACTTCTTCGCGGCTACTTGGCCCCCGTCCTAAAATGTGACGGAAAGCTAGTTCGATGACTCGGCTGTTAATAAAAGGTTGGTAAAACTGTTTTTGGTAAAGGGGAGATTTCGCTAAACGACGGACAAACTCTTTCATAGAGATGTCGCCATTCTTCACCTTGGATTCTAGGTCAGATATGGACAAGCTATAAGCACGGGTAATGTCGCGCTCAAAGATTTGTCGATAGGCCGCTTTAACTACCTCATTTTTTTCGCTACTGGATAACCCAGTCTTCATCACAAACTTGGGACGGCGTTCTGAGGCATTGAAGTAGATTTGCGGCAATTCTAACCCTTGCTGGTCGCTAGAAGGGCGTTGACGCAATTTATTTGAGGGTGTGGCTGCTTTGAATTCTGTTAACAAAACATCCATGTACTGAGACACAATTTCTGTAGCCTCAGCATCGTTGCGGAAAAATGAAAGTGCCCCGGCTTTGATTTCCTGTAAAGCTACTAGCGTGGCTTCTCCAGAGCAGGCATTTTCAATGATTTCCCGCAAACCCCTTGTATTCACCGCTATGATGTTGGGGTCGCCAGCAACGATCGCATAAGTAGCGTAGCGCAAGAACCAGGATAAATCCCGCAAGCTCTTGGCCATGTTGCTTGGGCCATAACGAGCAATGTTAATTGGTCTGAAACCTGGAGGTGTCGGGCCACTGGGGGATGAGTTAAATATTGAGCGTAAATTTTCTAGGAACCCACCACGACTTTCAACGTAGGTTACGGTTCCTAGTTGCATCCCTTGTTGAACGTTAGCACCAGCACTAACAGGTACTATTTCTACTTCTCTGGGCTTTTCTAAAAAAGCCATTGGCGAACCACCAACAAAAATCCGGTTGGCAGCCCGAGACACAATAATCTCGGCATTGTCCGTTAGCGTCTGAGAAATTTGTAGACGCTTTGCACCAGATGCAAAATAGCTTGCTAGTTCGTTTAGTTCACCATTTCCCAAGAAACGGTCTTGCTGCTCCGCTTGGGTAATTGTGGATACAGTTAGGGTTTGATATAGTTGCGGACGCGCAACCGAGCTTCCACCACTCGCCTTAACACTCATCGGATTTGTAAAACTCCCATCATAAGCGTTTATATGTTAAGTCTGGATTGTTTTGAGGCTTGACACATTGCTGTGTCTATGCTTTATGAGCTTGAGAGTATTGCCTGCAAAACTGCCAGTAAATTAACCCAGTTAGCTTTTAGATTAGAACGTTTTGCGTTCTCAAGGCGGGTTTATTAAGAAGTGTGTAGAACCTGTAGCTTAGATCATCCAGTCTTAAGAGTAGATACTCTTATTTGGCTGAGACAAAATCTAAGTTTTGTAACTAACTAATAGGGTAAGCATGGTCTACTGATGCCGAAAACCCCTATTGTGATGTTTGTGGCAGTGTCCACTCTACGATTATTACAACTTATACAAAATTTTAGTTGCAACCAAATTGCCTTTAGCAATCTCAGTGGACAGTAGCCATTAGTCGATGTTAAGTTGTTTTTGCTACTGATAGTTAAATATTCATAAATAACGCCGACGGGAAATAATTCCTCAATCTCTTTGAATTAAGCTTTAGCTATCAGCATTCTATATAGGGAAAATACTATGAGCAAAAGTTGTAAATTTAACTATTTATTCAATGCTACACTGTCTGCGATCGCAGTTATTTTGGCTGTCACTCCTGCAAATGCGCTTCCAGAGCAAAACATCAACACCGTTGTTAAGTGGGCAAAGACCAGACCTCTATTACCAACTCTGAGATACAACAGCGAAGCCCACGGCTACGATGGTACAAAGGGAAATTTATACTTTTATGCTGATGTCACTTCTCAAAATGGGACAGTAACTAAAGAAGGCATAACGGTTAGTGGTGATAAACGCCTCAAATTCACCACAAAAAATGCCAATGCAGTGAAATTGTTACAAAATATTTATAATTCTAATATTGCCAATGACTTCCAGAAGTCCCGATATATCAGCAAAGTTGGACGTGACCAATTTTATCGTGGACAAAAGTTTGCTTACATCACTGCTGAAGTGCAGGGTGGATCATCATTGCAGATAATTCCCTTGAATAAGTTGCAAGAGTTTATAGATAATGCTAAATATTGCCAAACCAATCAGTGCGACGTTTAACTAATGCGTAATTTTTGAGTTTGATTAAGCCTGTGCCGTATAATTTACATACGCATTATCAGTAAAAAAAGGCACGCAATCACTTACGTTGTAGGCGGCGGACAGTTCAACATCTGACTCAAAACCTTTTTCAATCAACTCTTTACCCGAACTGCATTTTTTCAAGTACCCCAGTAAATCCTCCTGGAAAGCTTGAAATGTTGCCACAGCAACTTCAGC
>NZ_JADEXF010000218.1 GCF_015207245.1 Nostoc cf. edaphicum LEGE 07299 | reverse complement strand
GTAGATCGGTTGCTGCGATCGTCACCCGCGAAGGCAACCCCAAAGCTATTAATACTTGGGCAGACTTGGCAAAAGATGGCGTGAAAGTGATTGCGGCTAACCCAAAAACTTCTGGTATTGCTATTTGGGAATTCTTGGCTTTTTGGGGTTCGGTAACTCTAACAGGCGGTGACGAAGCGACAGCGCTAGATTATCTCACTAAAGTTTATAAAAACACCCCTTTTCTAACAAAAGATGCCCGTGAAGCAAGCGATTTATTTTTCCAAAAAGGTCAGGGAGATGTTTTAATTAACTACGAAAATGAGGTAATTTTGGCGGGTAAAAATGGGGCTAAGTTGCCTTACGTTGTACCCCAAGTCAATATTTCCATTGATAATCCTGTAGCAATAGTAGATAAAAACGTTGATAAGCACGGTACAAGAGAAGTTGCACAAGCCTTTGTTGATTTTCTTTACTCAACAGAAGCTCAACGGGAATTTGCAAAATTACAATATCGTCCTGTTAACCCCACCGTTACCCAAGAAGTAGCCTCACAATATCCGCCAATTAAAACTTTATTCACATCTCAAGATTTAGGTGGCTGGGATATTATCCAGAACAAATTTTTTGGAAATGGAGCAATTTTTGATAAAGTTCAAGCTGCAAGCAAAGCATAATATTGATTATTTCATGCAGCATTATCTGCTTACAGATAGCCAAGCATAAGCAATTCTGAGTCACTTTATCTCAATTAATAATTTATGAGCTTTGGTAGCCGATTTAAGGATAGCTTTTTCCTGACATCTTTAATGCTTATTGCCAGCAGTATAAGTGCTTGCAACAGTGGACAGGAATTGAAAAGTCAGGTGAGTATTGATGGTGCAGCAGTAGGTTTTCCTGTTTCTTTAGCAGTTGCGGAAGAATATGGTAAAGTGAAACCTGAAGCAAAAGTTAGCGTTGCCTCAAGTGGTACAGGTGGCGGTTTTAGTAAATTTTGTAATGGCGATATTGATATAGCTGGTGCTTCCCGTACCATTAGAGATGAAGAAATTAAAAAATGTAAAAGTAAGAATATTGAATTTGTCGAGTTGCCTGTAGCTTTAGATGGCATTGCTGTAATTACTAATCGTCAAAATAACTTTGCCAAATGTCTAACCATTAAAGAATTAGGGAAAATTTGGGGCGCTAAATCAGACAGCAAAATCTTGACATGGAATCAAGTTAATCCCAAATTTCCTAACCAAAAACTGAAACTGTATGCTCCGGCTTCTGATACTGGAACGTTTGATTATATGACTCAAGCTGTTACCGGCAAAGCTAAAAATGGTCGTACAGATTATACTCCCAGTCATAATCAAAACTTACTTGTGCAAGGAGTCTCAGGTGAAGCATCAGCTTTAGGTTATGTAGGCATATCTTACTATATTCAAAACCAAGATAAACTCAATCTAGTTGCTGTAGAAAGCCCCACAGGGAAATGTGAAAAACCAGTTCCGATAGATAATGTAGTCAAAAATCTCTATACACCACTGTCTCGTCCTCTGTTTATCTATGTCAGTAAAAAATCCCTAGATAGCAAGCCAGCAGTCAAAGAATTTGTAGATTTTTATCTAGAAAATTCTTGGAAGTGGGTAGATAGTGTTGGTTATGTAGCATTACCTGATGAAGCTTACGTCAAGGTAAAACAAAAATTAGCTACTGGTGAAACTGGGACAAAATTCAAAAAGGCAAAACCAGGTGAACCAATTACCAACTTTATTTAAACAAAGACCAGTTTTTGTAGTATGAATTTAGTAAAGATTTAACTAATTTATGCAAAACCCCAATTCTCAAGACGATTCTTATCTCCAGTTCAGACAGTCATTGGAAAAAAATGCATTTGAAGATATCTCAGAAAAGATTATTGCGGTAATTTTATTTAGTTGTGCTTTAGTTTCGGTTCTAACAACCTTTGGTATTGTCCTAATTATCTTTCAAGAGGCATTTGTTTTTTTCCAAGAAGTTTCCTTTGCCGAATTCTTTCTTGATACTAAATGGACACCTCTATTTGCAGAGAGACATTTTGGCGTTTGGCCCTTGATAGCTGGCACTTTCTTAACTACAGTTATTGCTATGGCGGTTGCTATTCCTTTGGGTTTATCTTCTGCAATTTACTTGAGTGAATATGCTCAACCAAAAGTAGCAGCAATTTTACGTCCAGCAGTGGAACTTTTAGCGGGAATACCTACAGTAGTGTATGGTTATTTTGCACTGTTATTCCTCACACCATTACTGCGAAATATTATTCCTCTAGAAATATTTAATGCCTTGAGCGCAGGATTAATGATGGGGGTAATGATTACTCCTACTGTTGGTTCTATTAGCTTAGATGCGATTCAAGCTGTTCCACGTTCTTTGCGGGAAGGAGCTTATGCTTTAGGTATTACTAAACTAGAAAGCATTTTTAAAATAGTTCTCCCAGCAGCACTTTCTGGAATTATCGCCTCAATTATTTTGGGTATTTCTCGTGCTGTGGGTGAAACGATGACTGTCCTTATCGCCGCAGGACAACAACCAAAACTGACGATTAACTTTGCGGAATCAGTAGAAACAATGACAGCTTACATGGCGCAAATTTCTGGTGGGGATAGTCCACGTGGTAGTCTTAATTTCCAGACTTTATATGCTGTGGGCGCTCTTTTATTTCTAATGACCCTAGTTTTAAATATTGTTAGTTACTGGATTGCTAATCGCTATAAAGAAAAGTACGAGTAATAAGCATGACGACAAGTTATCAACGAGATGATTCTTTGGATTCGGCGGCAGAATTTACTGAGAATGTTGAGAGTAGGGAGACATTAGGAAAAGTATTTGAAATAATTTTTTTGTTAGGGTTGCTGATTGGTATATTTGTTCTGGCTTTGCTACTTTTCGATATTTTTCGAGATGGATTAGCCAGATTTTTAACACCCGGCTTTCTAACAGAAACTCCTTCTCGTTTTCCTGACCAAGGTGGCATCCGTCCCGCGATTGTCAGTAGTATTCTTTTAGGAATTATTGTGATTTTAGTCACTGTACCACTTGGTGTTGGAGCAGCTTTATATCTAGAAGAGTATGCACCTAAAGCTTGGTGGACAGTGATTATTGAGATTAATATCAGCAATCTGGCAGGTGTACCTTCTATTGTCTACGGATTGCTAGGTTTAGGGGTTTTCAATTATTTGCTTGGGTTCGGCCCCGCTTTGATTTCTGGTGCGTTGACTTTATCTTTGTTGTCTTTACCAGTAATTATTGTGACAGCTAGAGAAGCAATTCGCGCCGTCCCAGATTCCCTGAGAAATGCTTCTTATGGATTAGGTGTCACTAAATGGCGAACTATCAGCAGTCACGTTTTACCTTATGCTATTCCTGGTATTTTGACAGGGTTAATTATCTCTGTATCGCGTGCAATTGGTGATGCAGCGTCTCTAATTGTTGTAGGTGCTGTGGGTTTTCTCACCTTTAACCCTGGTTTGTTCCAGAGATTTATGGCATTACCCATTCAAATTTACAGTTACATTACTCGTCCTGAACCAGGTTTTGCTAATGCAGCAGCAGCAACAATTATTGCGTTGTTAATCTTGATTTTAGCTTTAAATGGTGTAGCAATTTATATCCGCCAACGCTTTACAATACACTAGATAATTAAATATCTAATTGGATATATTCACGGTTATTAGGAGATACGCTTTCATGACTTATAGCAACAGTAGAAGTAAATTAGATGGCGCCACAATCGACCACGAGACTAACGTCTTCAATGTTGAAGGTGTGAAGGTCTACTATGGGGGACTTTTGGCACTTTTAGATGTCTACTTAAAGATTCCTGCAAAACAAATTATTGCTTTTATTGGCCCTTCCGGATGTGGTAAAAGTACCTTACTGCGTTGCTTCAACCGGATGAATGATTTAATCCCTGGAGCTAAAGTTGAGGGTAGACTGAATTATCGCGATCGCAATATTTATGATCCTAAGATAAATTCTGTAAAATTACGCCGCCAAATCGGAATGGTTTTTCAAAGACCGAATCCTTTCCCTAAGTCAATATACGAGAATATTGCCTTTGCACCGCTTGCTAACGGTTACAAAGGTAACGTTGATGAATTGGTGGAAGATTCACTCAGACGCGCTGCTATTTGGGATGAAGTAAAGGATAAACTTAAAGAGAAGGGTACTGCATTATCTGGTGGACAACAGCAACGACTTTGCATTGCTCGTGCGATCGCAATGAAGCCAGATGTATTATTGATGGATGAACCATGTTCTGCTCTCGATCCAATTTCTAGCCGCCAAGTAGAAGAACTTTGCTTAGAACTTAAGGAACAATACACCATCATCATGGTGACACACAATATGCAACAAGCTTCTAGAGTCGCAGATTTCACGGCTTTCTTCAATACAGAAATTGACGAGCAGGGCAAACGTCGCGGAAAATTAGTTGAGTTTAATCCTACCGCCCAAATGTTCAGTTCACCTCAAACCAAAGAAGCTGAGGATTATATCAGTGGACGCTTCGGTTAGGGAATTGCAGTTAAAAAACATCCTATCGTAGGGGTTCAAGACCTTGCACCCCTATAAATGATCTAGGGATTCGGCTGCATCATCACTATAAAAGCACCAACGCTGTTTGTTTCCTTTTCCCAGTACCTGAAATTTCTGATTTTTGATATCTAGGTCTGATAAATTTAGAGCTTTTAGCTCTCCAATTTTGCATCCTGTGCGATGCAATAAATGAATTATTGCAGACATCCGCAGGTCATCTTTGGTTACTTTGTAGAGTATATTTAGCTGTTTGGGTATTAAGTATTTTATTGTATCGTCGCTTTTATGTTCGCCTTTTTCTCGTTGTGGGAGACACTGTTTTAATCCCCGAATTGGATTGGATTTTATATACCCTTGCTCGACGGCAAAGTTAAATAGACTTTGCAGTATTGTTTGATGCTTAATGTATAAAAGAAAGTGCCAAATTAACCTTCAGCACTTTCAGCGCGCACGGGAATTACAATTCCTTCCCGCAGCAGTGCATTCGTAAAAATCTTCCGAAGAACGCGCTGAATGTGAAGATGTTTTCCTGGCTTTACTTTCGTCAATGTCCGCAGCAACAAGTTGGACTCTCCCAGGCTTTCGACTCCATCCACTTGTGTGGCTTCGAGTACATCTGGATCGTCTGCTTTTAACTGCTGTCCCACCTCCTCAATGACTTTGTACACGTGCGCTAAGTTGGAATCATAAGGCACGCCAACTTCTACTACTGCAAAAATATACTGTTTGGAGTAATTAGTAATTGAGCCAATATCGCCATTACGAATAATCTGCAATTGACCATTAGGATGTCTAATACGAGTGGTTCTGAGTTCAATTGCCTCAACAATACCTTCGACAACTTTCTCTTCAACTTTTCCAGCTTCAATATAGTCACCTACTAAGTAGTAGTTTTCAAACAAAATAAAGAAGCCACAGACAATATCGTTAATTAGTGTTTGTGCCCCTAAACCTACAGCGATGCCGACAATACCAGCACCCGCAAGTATGGGAGTTGGATCGATACTTAGGGCATAGAGAATGAAAACTGTAGCACCAAAGTAAATTAAGTATTGTAAAAAACTACGAAACAGAGGAACGAGTGTCAGGCGTCTACTTCTTTGAATATCAGTTAGATTCTGCTCTTTGAACAGCACCTCTTCAATAAGTAAGTAAACGACCTCAAACAACACGCGACTAATGAAGATGATACCGATTATCTTCATTAGTCGCGGGCCAAAAGTTGCGACATTGGCTATTAACTGCACCTGCTGAATCACCAATGTTACCATACAGACATAAATCACAAATTCCAAGCAGCGCTTTAAAAAGGGTATTAGGTGTCGGAGGCGATCATAAAATCTTAGCAGGTTATCAGGATTGGAGTATCTGATGCTGAGAGCATCTAGGCTATCAACGATCGCAGCGACTGCTTTGAGTATAAGCAACCCGACGGCAATGATTAGATAGATTCGCAGTGCGATGTACAAATATTCCGAAACCGTTGCTGGTAATTTGAGAAACTGGGCACACAAGATAGTAGCCCAAAGCCAGATTCCACCACTGATTCTGTCATACAAAGCGTTAAAGAAAGCATCAATACTTTCATCATCAGCAGTATTTTTTTCTAAGTTCTTAGTCCGAGTGCTGGCTACCTTCAACCAATATTTGAGAAATTTCAGAGCGATCGCCGCTACAATCAAAGTGCCAATACTCTGAGCTATGCCAATTCCTAGTGTCACCCAAAATCCCGATGGAATACGCTTAATCAACAAGAGGGTGTATTGCTGAAGGTTTTCGCCCCGATAAACTAGATAACCATTAGCACCCACAATGAGAATGCACGACACCACGCAAGCAAGTAACAATAACCCTGTGATATTTCGGCGGAGGGTTTTGATACTTCTATTGCCGCTTTGAGGTATAAAGG
>NZ_JADEXF010000217.1 GCF_015207245.1 Nostoc cf. edaphicum LEGE 07299 | reverse complement strand
GAGTAATATTACTGCCGCGTGTGATGTGGGAGGCTTTAACTCGTCGTTATAAGTATATGAAGACAGGATTTCTGCCTCCGAAGCGCAGGAATTATGCCCTACATCACCATGAGCTTATTCTTATATTGAGGGACTTCCAAAAAATAAAATCAACAGTAAATAATAATACAATACAGTTCAGTTAAGCATTTTTTCTCTTCTCTCTGTTTCCTCTGCGCCTCTGCGGTTCGTTAAAAAAGTTGACTTTGACAAAGAGTTTTAGCCTTAACTGAACCGTATTGAATAATAATAATCATTACTATGGGGCAGCCAGTGGCTGCCCCTCCCCCAATTTTCCAAGATGTTGAGCAAGGCACAAGAGCATTTAGGCTCAAATCGCAATGTTGAGTACTTGGCTTTAGATTTATATCAATTAAGATGTAATAGGATTGTGGTGCAGTTCGTTAATATAATCCTTCTGGTGGGGAAATATCAGATCCGACAGCCACACCAGTATTAGTAGATTTAATCCCTGGTTTAACAGTAGGAGATTGTTCTTTTAACGATTGTAAAACAGAAGAAGAGTTATCTTGCTCAGTTGATATATTGGTATTCGCTTGTTGCTGGGACATCAAAGCTAATCCTCCCATTGCACCAGCAAGAAGAGCTGTATAACTTAGATATAAATGCGTCGGACGAATTTCCAATCCCATTCCTTTTTTAGATTGGTACGAAAAGGGCTGATTTACTAGTATAGCTGCTTGTTCTGGCAAAGAAGCAGCTAAAGCAACACCATTAAGTCCTAAAGCATCTCCATAACGTCGTATGTATCCACGTACAAAAATGTCATCTGGCAATTCTTTCGAGTTGCCGTTTTCTAATGCTTCTATCAGCTCGGTTCGGATATGAGTGGAAAGCTGGATGTGATCCAAAGAAAGCCCTTTGGACTGACGGGTTTTTTGGAGTTGTTGCCCGATTTGACGTAGGCATACCATGTGTTGTTGGGCTGCTTGTTCAGCTTGTTCAGCTTGAGAAATTCTCTGATGATTCAGAAATTGTAGTGGTTTTTTCCACAACGAATTTTCTGCTACATTTTTAGAGGATTGCTCAGGGAGAGTGCAATGCTCCTGCTGTATCTCTGGTGAAGAATTGACTGTTTCTGTGGCTTGCTTCGTATCTGTAGCTGTTTCAACCTTTTGATCTTGTTGGGCAAATTGTCGAAATGCTAAACCAATCGCTTCTCTACCTACGGCTTTTAATAAATCTTGAGCCTGATCTGTTTCTGAACCTATTAACTTCTGCACAATCGCTAAAGCACGTCGATAAACTCGGCTACGATGCAGTTGTAGTTCTATTTCTCCTAAAAGCGATCGCAACTCATCTTGAGAAATTTCAATATTTGGATTGTCCAGAATTTGCAAATAGTATACAGGAGTAGTAACCATTGTGAAAGCCCTTTATATTAACTCAATCAAAGAAAGTTACAATCATATCTTCACTATTTTTCCTAACTTCACCTTTGTGATCCGGATGTTAATTGTATAATTTAAACTTTTTAATTCATCATCAACACTGGAACCTGACTTTTCACGGCATCTGGAAAACCTCTCTCTAAATCTCTCTCCTTTTAGGAGAGAGACTTTGAATTTCCCCCTTCCCGCGACGAGTTGGGGGTTAGGGGGTTAGGTTTTTCGTGGACTTTTCCACATAACGTGAAAAGTCAGCACTGGAACAAGGCAGTAATAAACGCAGTCATAATTCGTAAAAATGATACTGGTATCTCTGTGAGACGTTTTGCAGCAGACTAATTAGACTTCTTGCAGAAGTCGGGAAAAGGTGAGGGTGGGGTCTCCTCCTTTCAAGGGTAGGTGTTTAAGAAAGTCGCCAAATAAAGGTATTATAGCGAACTGAGGCTTGTCGGCAAAAACCACAAACTCAGGGAGTGCGATTGTTAGCTTTCAAAAGGGTTTTCTTTGGATGCAAGTGGTCAAAAACGCTCAATTAAATGAGTAGATGAACCAATCGCCAATCAATCGTTTGCAACTCTTGATGATTTGGAAAAAGTTTTATTTGAGCGATGCCAATCTCTGCTCCAACAGCAAGATTTGATTCAACGATTAACTGGTTTTCATTGGTGGATTCAAATTGGAGTTTAATCGTAACTAATTACCCGGACACGATATAACGCACCGAAAACCTCAAATTGTAAGTTAGGCAAGCCGTAATACTACAGTTGTTTTAAAAATCAGCAATTATTATTTATAATCAATATTAATGATAATTTGTTTGAGCTAAATGTTGCACAGCCCAGTCGTGCATAGCATAGAGAATTGGTTGCAAAGTTTCTCCTAACGGTGTCAGCGAATATTCAACCTTGGGTGGGATTTGGGGATAAACTTCTCGATGAATAATTCCATCTTCCTCCATTTCTCTGAGTTGCTGAGTTAGCATCTTTTGCGTAACT
Source organism: Nostoc cf. edaphicum LEGE 07299 (assembly GCF_015207245.1). Classification (GTDB taxonomy): domain Bacteria; phylum Cyanobacteriota; class Cyanobacteriia; order Cyanobacteriales; family Nostocaceae; genus Nostoc; species Nostoc edaphicum_B. The sequence goes on along the minus strand of NZ_JADEXF010000217.1, from coordinate 4,013 downwards.
CCAGGTAAAGCCCGTTGTAGCTCACCAAACCGTTTTACACCAGTCATTAATTCTCTAATAATTAAAACTTTCCAGCGTCCGCCAATCACTTTTAAGGTAGTTTCTACTTCACAAGTCAGCCTGAAATGGTTTTCTGCTTCAGCTTTCATAGTTTTTTGTAGGAATCACCTGACTCAGGTTTGCTGGATATATCGCTAGTTATCTGTTACTTGTTCATAACTAGTGTAGCAGCTGCGGGAATATGACAATACAATAGATACTTGCTGTCTTCCGCAGTCCACTATGGATGTTTGCTGATTACTGTTACAGTAATCAGCAAAGTGCGTAGTTTACCGCCGTAGGCATCGCTTGGCTAACGAAAGTTTGAGCCAGGGATAGTTGATCGTTAGGTACTCAAGATATCTATAATTACATAGCTACCAACTCAGAATCAATTTCCGACGGCGCACTATCTTGGACTAGCGATCGCGTTTCGCCGTTACGCTGAAGGATACCGCCAACCATTGCCAACAAGGCGTTTACCTTGCGAGTTCGCCACATATCTACGAGGTTTTGCACTTCAGTTGCAGACATCCGGCGCATCATCGCTTCGTAGAGATAAGCAGCGTGTCCAGTTTCATCTTGGGCAATACTTAGCATTCCTAATTTCAAGTTACGAGCGGTTGGCTCGTTATCAGGTAATACTTTCGCCATTCGCGCAAAGTCTTTACTAGCATCTAACTCCAGAATGTATGTGCTAGCCATAAACACATCCCAGTCAATGACAGCTGGTTTTAGCTGTTCTTGAGTGTAACCTTCATAGAATGCTGCGAAAAAGGGACTACGCTGTTGTGATTTTTTTGTGGATGTAGTTGGGGGTTGACGCTTGAAATCTATAACTTGTTTATTCAGCTGTTGTAAGGCGTGGGCAAAAATTTGACCATGCTTAGTTTCATCTGATGCATGTTTTGCTAGTTTTTCGGCTAGCCATGTATCGCCTTCTGCTGCGGCGCGATCGCTAAGTGCAGATAAAAATGGCACAGAGCCAGATTCGGCCAACTGAAACCCCGCAAGGATGTTGGGGCGGGTTTTAGAGTCACGAATTTGAGCAGCAGAGTAATAGGCAAAGGCACTTGAACCAGCTAAATGCAGAACGTGAGTCAAGAAGTTCATCAGAAATTCCCGCTGACAATTGGAAGGTTACAATTCTTATACTAATCCGCATTTTCTATTCGTTGCCGCCAAAGGGTCTTACCATTTGGAATTTTGAATTGCCTGTGGAACTATATGCCAACAGTTAACAAATATATCTTTGTATTTTGCTAATATCATCCCACAGAGGTAATGCAGGTAAGTTTGGATGGAGAAATTAACTAAATCAATGCGATTTTGGCTTTGTGCAACTATCATAATTTTAAATTTGATGGGCTGCGATCGCTTTATCGGTACTTCTGGAGAACCAGTTGAGCGAGTCAGTGATGGCGATACTTTAGTAGTGAAAGATGCCGATGGCAAAAATCTTACCGTCCGCTTTGCTTGTGTAGATGCGCCAGAGATAGCTCATACTAACAAAGAAAAGCAGAGTAAACGTAGTAGCGATCGCAATCAATTTACTTGGGGTGTGAAAGCCCAAGAACGGGTGCAACAACTGGTACAACAAGGAGGCGATCGCGTAACTTTGAATATTACTGATAGCGATCGCTATGGGCGTAAAATTGCCGAAGTCCGTTTACAAAATGGCACTTTTGTGCAGCAGGTATTGTTAAAAGAAGGATTGGCAAAAGTGTATCGTCCTTATTTAAACAAGTGTCCTAGCCAAGACTTGGTTCAACAAGCTGAAGCTGAAGCCAAGGAACAACGCCTTGGTATTTGGAGTGACACTAAATTCGTTAATCCTTGGGAATATCGTACCCTATCAAAAAAATAAAAACTAAAGTGAGAAATTGCTTGCACTGCCAACTGCGCTCAATTTTTCCATCCCCGCGAGGAGTAATAAATTGAAAACTTCTCATAACGCGATTTGCGTTCTCAAACTGGGGTTTGAGTTCTCATTTGAGTATATTTAGTACACAAAAGCTAATATTGAGTTCTCAAACTGGGGTTTGAGTTCTCATTTAAGTATATTTAGTACGCAAAAGCTAATATTGAGTTCTCAAACTGGGATTTGAGTTCTCATTTGAGTATATTTAGTACACAAAAGCTAATATTGAGTTCTCAAACTGGGGTTTGGGTTCTTTTTTGCGTAATTTACTGATTTATTAGCGATTTACAGTGTAATAAAAGCTAATAGAGATTTGCAGGAATTTCCTCAGGCTGATCGATACGAAAATTTTTTAAAGTAAAGAAGTTTAAATCAGTGAATTCGAGAACTGAATAATCAAATAAATAACCACATTTTATGGCTAGACTAAAAAGAACTTCCCAAGTGCTAGAAAAAGCAGCACGTCGTGCAGCCAGTATCACTTCAATTGATCCAAACTTAGATGTGAGTAATGGACTCACTTTATTTGCCTACTCAAGCCTAATTGAGACAATGCGAAATAAAGAAAATAGCTACAACACTGCGCTTTCTAACCTAGATAAGATATACCGTGAAATGTTAGAAACAGAGCAGCAGTTGGCAGACATGACAGAACACATACTCATGGGCATTGGGGCTAAATATGGCAAAAGCAGTGTAGAGTATGGTATGGCGGGAGGAGTTCCTAAAAACCAACGCCGCAAGGGATTGCGAGGTGAATCGCCAATTGTTAGTAATGAGCCACCGTCAATGATTGTTAGTGTGAATAGCAATGGCAAAGTAAAAGCGTAATCAGAAGTGTGTAGAGAGCTACGCTTCTTATCGCTAGACATCGCAGTTTGTCAATTGGGAATTTAACTTTTTAATCCAATCCCCCAGAAAACAATTTACCAACTTGCGCCAAATCTACATTTCCACCGCTGATGATGACACCAACTCTCGCTTCTGGTGCTGTCACCACACCTTCGAGTAAAGCAGCAGCAGCTAATACCCCAGTGGGTTCAACGACAATTTTCAGGCGTTCCCACAAGAAAAACATGGTGCGAAGAATCGCTTCTTCAGATACCGTCACCATATCATCGACGTAATGCAGCACTAAGGGGAAAGTAATTTTACCAAGGCTAGGAGTCCGCGCACCATCAGCGATGGTATTAGGATTTTTGACTGTTTGCAGAGTTTTGGTGTGAAAAGAGCGGGTAGCATCGTCGGCAAGTGCTGGTTCTACCCCGATTACTTTACAATTGGGTAAAAGTGACTTGGCTGCGATCGCACATCCTGAAAGTAATCCGCCACCGCCACAACAAACTAATAATAAGTCCAATTCACCAACTTCTTGGATCAGTTCTAAAGCGGTTGTTCCCTGTCCGGCGATTACATGAGGATGATCGTAAGGGGGAATGAGTGTCAAAGAGCGATCGCTTGCTAGTTTTTGGGCTAATTCTTCTCGGTTTGTTTGTTGGCGATTGTATAAAATTATCTCTGCACCATAACCACGAGTAGCAGTTTGTTTGACAATAGGTGCATCATCAGGCATGACAATGGTGGTGGGAATATTGAGTAATTGTCCAGCTAAAGCGATCGCTTGGGCATGATTTCCCGATGAATAGGTGAGAACGCCTGTTTGTTTTTGTGCTGCCGATAGTTGGGCTAAGGCATTGTACGCACCTCTAAATTTAAATGCCCCAGTGCGTTGAAAGTTTTCGCACTTAAAGAATACTTGGCTATTGGTGCGATCGTTCACGATTCTAGAAGTCAGTACAGGCGTGCGGTGGGCAATCCCCAAAATTCGCTCTTGTGCTGCCTGTACGTCAGTTATAGTAACGGAATTATGCTGTGGCATTGATAATATTAAATATTCTTGCTCTTGTTTATATAGATACAGATTTTTATATTTGCGTCTAATATCCTGGATTGAAGCATACTCGTTTCAGGTGGATAGCATCATTTATTGTCTGTATAAAAATAGCTACAGCAAACATTATATATTGCAGTAGCTAAATTTATAAAACTTAAA
>NZ_JADEXF010000216.1 GCF_015207245.1 Nostoc cf. edaphicum LEGE 07299 | reverse complement strand
AGTCTGTTCTCTACGAAACAGATCGACGTGAGACTTGATATGAATCAACATTTCTGTTTGATCTAATGTTGTATCTGCAAAAGACGTGAAATCTGACCAGATTTTGACTTGAGGTAATTGCTGGTCAATCCAACTTGATAAACTATTCCAATTAATTCTGATTGTATTTTGGCTAGCTTGAGGAATGATTTCTAAACCTTGCTGAAATTCATAGCCGTTATCATACAGTCGGAGAATGGAACGTCTACCAGGTATGTGTAAATCACAAAACTGGGCATAGTCTTGTGTTTGAGTTTTCCATTCCAGTTTATGTCGGGCATCAACATCTACAACTTGTTCAAAAATGGGCAAAAGTCCTACTACTCTTGCTGTGACTTCTGACCAGTCAAAGGTGAGAGAACCAAGTTGATTGACTTCGTTTCGGCAAACAACAGTAGCTTGTGGGGTAGATGCTTGGAAATGTTTGACTTGATAAACTTGGATTTGCTGAATTTGCGCTATTGTTGCCCAAAAGCAAGGAATACCAGCCTGCTGTAGCTGTTTGCCATAAAATTTTAGTTCTCCTACTTGGCCAGTGCGGTACAATCTCCAGCCACGACTTGGGAGTACCAGGCGTGCAGTGTAGGGATCTAGCTGCATAATCTGAGCAAATTTTCGAGATGCTTCTGTTTTCATCTCGGTACTGAGTGGCTCTAAGATTAGTACGCCAAGTTCGGTGTTATTTGGTTCAGATTTTGCTTGGGAAATAGCTCTTTGTCTTTCTTCTAGCTCCATTTCTTGTAGCCGTCGCAAACCTTGGCGTGCGAGCGTTACTATTTTGGCGTTCCTTGTATCTCGCAGCAATTGCCGATAAATTTTTTCTGCATCTTGGTACTTTTGAGATACTTCATGTAGCCGACCGAGATAATATTGTACCCAAGGATTTTCGGGTGATTCTTTTTGCAGCTGTTTGAGTAATTTAGCTGCTGTTTGATAATCTTTATGTTCAAAGGCGATCGCAACTTGCTCAATCATCACTTACTTTAAATACATGCTGGAGTGATGTCTCGCGCAAAAGTAATTTTGCGTGAGCTATAAATCATTTATACTTCACAAGCTGCGGTAATTAGGGATAATGCTACTACTGGAGCTGTAACTGCTCTCAAGATGCGGCGACCAAGGGAAACCGGCTGAAATCCAAATGCGATCGCATTCTCGATTTCTTGTGTTGTCCATCCTCCCTCTGGGCCAGTAGCAATGACGATCTCCTCAGAGATGCTATTCAGGACTTTGTTTAAATGGGGATACTCACCACGAGCCTCACAAATGTAACGGTGACTTGTTTGATTAGCCGTGACAGCAGTGTTAAAAGTAACAGGCTCTAAAATTGTTGGTACAAACGAGCGCTCTGATTGCTCGGCGGCTTCCCCAGCGATGCGCCGCCAGCGTTCGAGCTTTTGAGGACTAGGATGAAGCAAAGTGCGATCGCTCAATACTGGTGCAATACAAGCTACTCCTAACTCTGTACAACACCGCACCACTTCATCAAATCCATTGTTTTTGGGCAACGCCACCATCAGCGTAATTGATATAGGTAATTCAGTTTCTACCAAAAGCGATTCTAAAACCTGTGCTTGTTCCCCTGCTAGCTGCGCCAACCACCATTTTCCTCTACCATCCATTGCAATAAAGCGATCGCCTTCGCGCAAGCGCAACACACGCCCCAAATAATGCTGTTGTTCTTTGGTAAGCAAAATTTGCCCTTGTTGAAATTGGGAGGGTGCGATCGCAATTCTTTGCAGTTGAGACATTTTTCTTAATAAATTATTGCCCTGCTGTAGATATCTGTTGTCTAACCCAGGTACGGAAAGCACGAGTTGCTGCTATTTGTCCAACTTTCTTGCTTTCTTGGATAAATCGGGGAATCTCTGTTACCAGCACAGGCGCAAAAGTTGGACTGCGATCGCTTTGCGAGTATTGTCCACTGTTAAGGGCATAGATTGTCAAGATATTTCCGTTATACCGCCAGAATTCTGGGACTCCCATTGAAGCATAAAGGCTTAACTTGTCTATCTTGGGTCTAGAATATTCTACTTCCAGTACTATGTCTGGTGGTGGGTCTGTATTTAGGTCAATATTTTCTTTGTTATGGACTAACAATTCATTTTGGATATAGTAACTACTGTCCGGCTCGCCTCCTTGCTCCAAATCATCCCGCGTCATAGTCAATGAGCCAGCGCTTTTAACTTCCAAACCAAATTCTTCTTTGGATGTGTTACCTAACTGTATTAGGACTTACGCGAGAGAGACACAGATGGATTTATCTGTGTCTCTCCTTGATTTCATTATCTTCAATTTTTCGGCTTACGAAAGATTCTGGAAGTAAGCCTCTAGCGCTTCACTCACCAACTGAGTCATCGGCTTACCTTGACTTTCTGCTACTTCCTTCAACTTGCTATAAACCTCTTCTTTCAAATTCACCCGATGACGCGATTTGTTTGCACCATTAGCAGCGTTAGGATCGTAGCTAGCTGCAAATTCGCGGATGGCATCAAAACCAACGCGATCGCAAAAATCACCAAAGCTTTCCTTCGATTTCCGTGACTTCTTAAAGTAAACAAAAATCGGCTCTAGGAAGGTGTCTAAATTATTATGGTGCAGCTTATCTATATAAGGTTGCGCCAGTCGAGTCTGATTTGGCGAACCCCCTAACCATAATTGGTAAGATTCTGGAGCGCTACCGACAAAGCCCAATTCTGCTAAGTAAGGACGAGCGCAACCGTTGGGGCATCCTGTCATCCTTACCACAAAATGTTCTTTTTGTAAACCAACTTTATCCAAAAGGGCGCGAACTCTTTCCAAAATACCCGGTATTGCCCGTTCTGATTCTGTGATTGCCAAGCCGCAAGTGGGCAAAGCCGGACAAGCCATTGCATACCGCACTAAAGGTTCGATTTTACTAGGGTCGTCTACGATACCGTGACGGCTGAGAATGTCTTGAATAGCTTGCTTACTATCTGGTTCGATATCGTAAAAAATCAGGTTATGGTTGGCTGTCAGACGGATGGATAAGTTGAACTGCTCGACAATTTCCCGCAAGGCGGTTTTCAGCTGAAACGAACCTTCATCCTTGATTCGACCATTATCAATGGAAATTCCTAAGAATAGCTTGCCATCACCTTGTTCATTCCAGCCGAGGAAGTCGTAATATTTAAACTCTGGCAGTGGCTTGAAGGCTTCAACTGGTTTACCAAAATATTCTTCAACTTGGGTGCGGAATTTATCTACACCCCAATCGTTGATTAGATATTTTAATCTGGCATGACGACGATCAGTGCGATCGCCATAATCTCTCTGGGTAGCAACAATCGCTTTCACTATGTCGTAAACGTCATCTTTCGCCACATAACCTATGGGGTCTGCTAACCTAGCAAAAGTTTCTTCTTTACCGTGGGTTCGCCCTAAGCCACCACCAGCAAAAATATTAAATCCTTCTAATTGCTTCTTCTTATTGGTAATCACTACCAACGTCAGGTCTTGAGAATACAAATCAATCGAATTATCCCCTGGCACTGTCACGCAAATTTTAAACTTGCGGGGCATATAGTGCGTGCCATAAATCGGTTCTTCGTTGTCATGGATAATTGTGCCATTCCCATTGCGTTGTCGGGCTGCCTTAACCTCTGGGGCTTCTTCAGCACTAATTGCCTTTTCCCCATCTAACCAAATTTCGTAATAAGCGCCTGTTTGCGCTGTCAACAAGTCAGCAATATTCTGGGCATACTCCCAAGCATACTGATACTCTGGGCGATTCTTAAAGGGGGCTGGTGGTGCCATCACGTTGCGGTTAATGTCGCCGCAAGCTCCCAAAGTCGAACCCAGGTTCTTGACAATTGTGGCGATCGCTGATTTCAGATTCTTCTTTAAAATTCCGTGCAGTTGGAAACCTTGACGCGTAGTTGCTCGTAACGTGTGGTTGCCATACTCATCAGCTATTTTATCTAAAGCTAGATACAGCTGCGGCGGTACTAAACCACCCGGATTTTTTGTCCGCAGCATAAACTGGTAATCTTTTTCCTGTCCCTTGGTGCGATTGTCGCGGTTATCCTGCTGATAGGAACCATGATACTTCAAAAGCTGCACCGCACTTTCGGTAAAATGCGTAGTGTCTTGAAGAACTTCAGTTGCTACAGGTTCACGCAGAAAATTACTATTTTCCTTGATTCCTTCTACTTTGGAAGGCTTACGGCTAGCGATAGGGGAAGGAGCAGATTTAACCATTAGACTTGTATAGTATTCTCAATAAAGCATTACGTAGACACCGAATCAGCACCTTTCGGCTACTTGATCCCCGGTAATCCGGCCGGAATAATGAGGAATGTTTTAATTTTACCACGGCAAAAGCCGGCTTTGTCAGTGATGTAATACTTAACAAAACCAGCTTTTTGGAGTAGTGAGTTTTAAGTGCTGAGTCCTGAGTACTTAAGTTAAGTATAAACTGACTGAGGACTCAATAATCTTTTATTTGAAGCGATATCCAATACCGCCATTGATACTAACAGCAGGAGTATCGCTATTTTGGTAGGCACCAAGCCCGACTTTAGCATTAGTGTAGACGAGGAAGTTATTAGCAACTTCCGATTCAACACCAGCACCTACCACTACTGAATCTTTATTACCTATGGGAGTTGGCGAACCATCTTTCTCTACAAAAGAATAACCACCAGTTAAATAGGCATTAGTTTTATTAGCTATAGGCACATCCACAGAAAGTTCTGGGATAATGGCACTTGTCTTATCACTCCAGAGGACATTACCGCGTGCAGAAAACGGCGTAGTTCCTAATTTCACGCGACCTGTAACATTACCACCAAATGTGGCATCATCGTTGATACCTTGTCCGCCACTGGTAACGCCAGCTGCAACACCAGCGCCAACATAGCTAGCATCAGTACCTTTTTTAGTTTCAGCAGAAGCTTGACCATCTGATAGAAAAAGAGGAGCAATTATTAAAGAAGACAATGCAGAAATTGTCATGAAAGACTTGAGTAAGCGCTTCATAATTTTTACCAAATTTTGTATTTTTTACTTGTATATTCCAAGCCGATAATTGTATGAGAATGTTCCAAATGTTTCTTAGATTTTATTAACTTAATGTTGCTATAGATGCTTGATGTTTACAGGCTAATTATCCCGAAAATTCAGAAATAAGCTGCTATAATTACATTCAATGTCTTTTCCTCTGGGTTCTTTGTTCCAAAAATAGACGCTTTTAAAACTGGCACAATATTTGGAACTAAAACTAAGCTGGGAAATGGTAAATAAAATACCTAGTTAACATTTTTCGCCGAGCTTTTCACATAGGATGAAAAGTAGGCTGTAGCATCCGTTGCAACAAGCTATAGAGGGAATCTATAAAGTTAATTTTGAGCAATTATTGTGGAGATTGAATAATGCTAACCGCTGCAAAAACGTTGTCTGGTTTGATGGGTTTATGTGTCGGTGATGCGTTGGGTGTGCCGGTGGAGTTTACTAGCCGGGCTGAACGAGCAAAATCTCCAGTGACAACGATGCAGGGTTATGGCACATGGAATCAACCACCAGGAACTTGGTCAGATGACAGTTCATTAAGCTTTTGCTTGGCAGAATGCCTTTGTAGAGGGTATTCTTTGGATGCGATAGCCAATTCCTTCTGGCGCTGGTATAAGGAGGCTTACTGGACTCCCCGTGGCGATGTCTTTGATATTGGTCAAACTACCCACACAGCAATTATGCGCCTGAAGCAGGGAGTTGTTCCCCATCAGGCGGGTGGGAAGGTCGAAAATAGTAATGGCAATGGTTCATTGATGAGAATCTTGCCGATGGCTTATTGTCACAGAAGTTTAACTTTAGGCGAATTACTGGCGCGGGTGCATGATGTTTCAGCGATTACTCATGCTCATGCGCGATCGCAAATGGCCTGTGGCATTTATATTAGTATTGCAGTGGCGCTCTTAGAAGGGGCTGACCTTCAAACAGCTTATCTACAAGGATTGCAAGATATCCAAACAATTTATTCTGTCCGAGAATTTTTGTTAGAGAAGCCGCATTTTGGCAGAGTTTTCAGTGGTGAAATTGCCAAGATACCAGTGGAAGAGATTAATTCTGGTGGCTATGTGATTGATACCTTGGAGTCATCCCTGTGGTGTTTATTAAATAGCTCGTCTTATTCTGAAGCGGTACTGAAAGCTGTCAACTTAGGCGGAGATACAGATACTACCGCCGCAGTCACCGGTGGGTTAGCGGGAATTTATTATGGCGTGGAAAATATTCCTAAACAATGGATGAACCAAATTGCTCGTAGACAGGACATTATTTACTTAGCAGAGCGTTTTGCAAGGGCTGTTTACAAGTAGTCTGTCAAGCAAAGTTTGAAGGGTAAAAAACGAACCGTAAAAGACGCAAAGAGCGCATTCGCGCAGCGTCTCGCAGAGAAGGAAGAGGG
>NZ_JADEXF010000215.1 GCF_015207245.1 Nostoc cf. edaphicum LEGE 07299 | reverse complement strand
CCCTCTCCCCGCTCTTCGAGAGGGGACTATGATCTATCTCATGTGATTAGGAAATGCTATAGCACTTTTTTTAAGACGCAGATAAAATTCTAAATAATTTTCCTAATACCAGCAAAGTTTTCAAACTTTAAGACCAACAAAACTAATATCTGGTGACAAATTATTAATCGAAATATATTCAGGAATTACGCGAAATTATGAAATAACATAGACGCACTGCAAATGCGTCTTCTTGGTGCAGTCCCGTCTAATGAATATAAGCAACTTGCTGCAAAGTTCTTGCGTAAGTCCTGATATTGTGAAACGATATTTTGTAACTTGCGGATACAACTAACTAATTTGTCTCTAGCCTCACTCCAGAAAAAAGTACTGGTACTGGTAACAATCATGAAGCGATCGCCAAATTCAGAAAACAATCAGGAACCATCTAATCGTCGTCTGTGGCTCCTGCTTTTAGGACGTACCAGTTTGGCTTTGGGTGGGGTTTTGCTAATTGGAATTATAGTTGGTGCTTGGTGGGCTAGAAACTATGTATACAAAGATTTAGCACCGTTAGTGCAGCAAAATCTTGAGCAATTACTGGGACGTCCAGTCAAAGTTGGGAACGTTGAACGTTTTTCGCTTTCTAGTCTGAGATTTAGCTCTTTATCAATACCAGCAACTGCCACCGATGTAGACCAGGTGGTAGCAAAAGCTTTGGAAGTGCAGTTCTCACCGTTGCAACTTATTCTGAGTCGAAAATTAGCATTAAATGTCACCTTAGTTCAACCCAATGTCTATGTTCAACAGGATAAAGATGGTCGTTGGGTGACAGCCCAAGTTAAGGCTGGGGAGGGACAAGGGTTTATTCAAACTGAGTTGCAGTCACTTCAAATTCAAGATGGCGATGTCGAGTTGATGCCATTCACTGCACCAACTAAACCCAAAGGCTCAGTAATATTAGATCGAGTTGGTGGTATTGCCCGATTTTCCGATCAAAATCAAAGGATCGGTTATGACTTCAATACTCAACTCACTAGGGGAGGCGCTGTCAAAATTGTTGGCGAAACCCAACTAAAAGCTCAACAAACTAACCTCCAACTGCAAGCACAAAATTTACAAGCATCCGATATCACTAGATTAATTCAGTTACCGATCGCTCTCCAAACAGGGTATTTAAATGCTGACTTAGGGGTGCAGATTCCACCCAAACTGTCAGACATCGCAATTACGGGAACAGCTACAGCTAATCAAATCACCGCTAAAATTCAAAATATTCCTCAGCCGGTTTCTAATTTTAATGGGAAATTTATATTTCAGGGTCAGACAGTTACTTTAGATAATCTGAGTACGAACTTTGGCAAAGTTCCCATTCTGGCAAATGGAACAATTAATACTCAAACAGGTTTTAATGTTTCTGCTCAGATCAGACCAGTTACTGCGAAAAATATCTTAGATACATTGAAAGTGAATTCGTCAGTCCCGGCTACTGGCGAAATTCAAGAAAATATTAAAATACTAGGCGCACTTGAGCAACCAGTCATCAATGGTACGGTAAGTAATACAAAACCGATTCAAGTCGATCGCGTTCAATTTAAAACCATTAACACTGATTTCCGCTTGAATGCATCTCAAACTGCATCTCAACTAACTGTCTCTAATCTGAAAATAGTCCCCGCAGCTGGCGGTCAAATTATCGGCAGCGGTCAAGCTAATCTAGGAGCCAAAGATGGGGTAATATTTAATGCTCAAGCTGATGGCATATCAGGGGATATACTAGCACGCAGCTATGGCGTTACTCTACCGATCGCAGTTGGGAATGTTTCAGCAAAAGCACAAATTACTGGCTCACTTGCCAAACAGCCGTTGAACCTTGATATTACTAGTGTTCAGGTGACGCCGCCAGCCGGGGGGCAAATTACAGCCAGTGGTCAAGTTCAACTAGCACCTCAAGGTCAGGTAGGTGTAAATATTCAAGCTCAAGGTATCCCAGGAAATGCGATCGCTCAAGGTTACGGCATTTCAACTCCCATTAATGTTGGTGGTATATCTGCGAACGCTAAAATTTCTGGTTCTCTGGGTACACCGTTAAATGTCAACGTTTCTCGCGTTCAAGCAAATCCAGATGTGGGAGGGCAAGTCACTGCTAGCGGACGAGTTCAGCTTGCACCCCAAGGTCGGGTGGCATTGAATGTCCAAGCAAAAAATATACCAGGGGATGCGATCGCAAAAGCATACAACTCTTCACCTGACATCACCATTGGGAATGTATCAGCAAATGCCAATATTTCTGGCACTCTGAACAATCTGCAAGCAGTAGCGCGGGTGCAAGCGCCTAACGCCACCTATCCCACTACCGGACGAGTTGTTGTTGATCAACAAGGAGAGAATCTCGTCTTTCCAAATGCTGTGTTGAATGTAGCAGGCGGGACAATCACAGCTCAAGGTCAACTTGCACAACAACGCTGGCAAGCAGCTGTCAACACTTCTCAAATCCAACTCAACCGGTTTTCACCACAACTGCGAGGACGGCTCAATAGCAATCTTCAGTTAGCAGGGACAACAGAATCTTTCCAGCTTGCGGATATTCGCGCCGCCGGACAAATCAACCTTCCCCAAGGGATAGCGCAGCTGACACAACCACTCACCGCTCAATTTCGATGGAATGGGCAACAGATTATAGTTGAAAACGCATCTACCCCAGGATTTACTGCTAATGGTGCGATCGCTATTCAGTCTCCCTCAACTGGCGCACCCCAAATTGCCGGATTTGATTTAAATGTACTGGCGCAGAATTTCAACCTACAAAATACTGGCTTCAAAGTTCCTGGGGACGTAGCAATAGCAGGGCGACTTGATTTTAATGGGAAAGTTACAGGTACTCCAGATGTACCCCAAGCTACTGGGAATATCCGACTGCGGAATTTTAATGTGAGTAACTTGGCGTTTGACCCACTTTTAACCGGAAATGTGAATTTTCAAGGTGGACAAGGTGGAAGTCTGCGACTAGCTGGGAAACAAGATCGGATTGCCCTTAACTTAGGTGCAGATTATCGTCCGACTTCATTTTTAGTTAAACGCGATGAGGCAGTTACTACGGGTAGAACTGAGGGAGATAACTTGATAATCAACGCCCAACAGTTTCCCATCGCTCTTGTTGGCGGCTTTTTACCTAACAATCAATTGAAACCTTTGGGGGGGCAATTATCGGGTAATTTAGTTGTCAATCTGAATAATTATGCCATTGCGGGAGACGTTGCGATCGCTGGGCCTCGTGTTGCCAGAGTAGCAGCAGATGAATTTCGCGGCACTATTAATTATGCTGATGGTACTGCTAGCTTGGCTAATGGTCAATTGCGGATTGGAGATAGCAACATCGCCCTGAGTGGAAATGTAAAAGCAGGAAACGACCCGCAATTTCAATTCCAAGCTAATTTTGACCAAGCAAGAATCCAGAGACTTTTACAAGCGTTTAATATCTTTGATTTTCAAGACTTTGGTACCGGGTTGCAGCCTCCGACGTTAGCTGGAGCAGAGGTACTAGATACCAACGCTATCAGTTTGCCCAATGCAGATTTGCTAACACAGCTTACATATTTCTCAAAAATTAGAAGATTGGTAGCACAACAACAACAAGAAGAGAGAAAAGAAACTGCATCTTTACCCACCCTTGCAGAATTAACGGGTGCTTTGAGCGGAGGAATTACAGCTAATGGCTCGTTAAAATCTGGGTTAAATGTTGGCTTTAATTTCCAAGGTGCTAATTGGCAATGGGGTGAATACTCCATTAATCAAGTCGTTGCTCAAGGCAATTTTGCCGATGGAATCGTCACCCTTTCACCCTTAAGTGTCGGTATAAATCAAGGACTGGTGGCTTTTTCAGGGCAGTTAGGAACTGAGCAACTATCTGGCAACTTGAATGTAGCAAGTTTACCTTTATCACTTTTACAGCCTATTATCGAACAATACCCCATAGATATCACTGGTAATGTAAATGCTAATGCCACATTGGGAGGTAGTTTACAAGACCCCAGAGTTCAAGGGGAAGTAGCGCTGGCGAATGCGACTCTCAACAAGCAACCTGTACAAACAGGACAAGTGAACTTTGATTACAACGATGCTCGTTTGAATTTTGACAGTAGCTTACTAGTGACAGGAACGCAGCCAGTTACCATTACAGGTAGCGTACCTGCTCCGTTACCTTTTGCCGAAGTGCAACCGGATAGCAATCAAATCAGCATCAACGCCAATGTGAACAATGAAGGATTGGCGCTGTTAAACCTGTTTACTAACAATCAAGTCGCTTGGGTAAATGGTCAAGGACAAGTAGATTTAAATGTTCAAGGTACTTTAAACGAACCAATTATTAACGGCAATGTCACACTTAATGATGCAACTTTTAGCGCTAAAGCCTTATCTGAACCCTTAACGAATGTCACAGGAACAGCGCAGTTTAATGGTAATACTGTGAATGTCCAAGGTATCCAAGGCACTTACAATGAAGGGCAAGTAAGTGCATCAGGCATCCTCCCAATTCTTCAGCCTCAGCAAGCCGTAGCAAATCCTCTGACAGTATCAATAGCAGACAAACTCAACTTTGAAATTGCAGGACTGTATGAAGGTGGTGTTGGCGGCGATATCGTACTTCGCGGAACAGCATTAAAACCTGTAATTGGTGGAGAAATTGAACTGAGTGATGGTCAGGTGATTATTGGAAACTCGGCTACTGGTGAGAAAAAATCAGCAGCTACAGCAGCGGCTAACGCTAACGTCATAAATCTAAATAGAGAAGAGGTTAACCCTAACGTCACACCGACAGCAGAGAGTAGCGCTAACCCAGTAGTTACAGTGGAAGGAAGCACTAAGCCAGTGGCGACAGCAGACGCAAGCACTAGCACAGCAACTCCACCCAATTTACCTATAGAGTTTGCAGATTTAAGGTTAATTCTAGACGACGATGTTAGTGTTACCAGTCAATCTTTTCTCGACTCAATACCAGGAGCAGCCGTCTTTAGCCAGCCCCTATTGAGCTTTGAAGCAAAAGGCGACTTGACCATTAATGGTACATTAGGCAAACCGCGTCCTGAAGGAGTCATTCGTTTGACAGGAGGACGAGTAAGTTTATTTTCTACTGAGTTCACCTTGGAACGGGGCTATGAACAAACCGCGCGGTTTATTCCAAGTCAAGGACTTGATCCGATTCTGGATGTCCGACTGCTCGCAATTGTACCTGAAACATCGGCAATCAATAATAGAATTTTGGAATCACCATTGTCTGCTGAAATCAGCGATGTTTCTGCTACCAACTTTGGTACTTTGCGTACCGTTCGCGTTCAAGCAAGAGTGGATGGGCCAGCGAGTGAATTGGGCGAAAATCTGGAACTGACGAGTGAACCTAGCCGTAGTAGAGGAGAAATAGTTGCTCTATTAGGTGGTTCAATTCTTGGTTCTTTCGGCCAAGCAGATGCAGGACAAGGGCTGACTAATTTCGCTAGTTCTACCATTTTAGGTAGTTTACAAGGAACTATAACTGCGATCGGACAGGCTATTGGTTTCAGCGAATTTCGGATATTTCCCACCCCAATCACTAGTAATGAAACAACGACAGCTTCAGTTTTGAATTTATCAGCAGAAGGTGTGTTTGACATCAATAGAAATTTCTCTGCTTCTTTATCACGCCCTCTTTCTAGCGATGAGTCTTTCCGTTATAACGTGCTTTATCGACTCAGCGACGAAATTTTGATGCGAGGCTCAACTAATTTAGGGGATGAAAATCTATTCCAAGTTCAGTATGAAACCCGATTTTAAATCCAGGGCTGTTTCATTCTTCAAAGAGCTTTAAAAATCAAGGGTTCTAGCAATTAAAAATTGGTTATTTTGTTCCCAGCGTAGCCAATCACTTTTCAAACAACCTTTCATGCCCAGAAACTATAGCCGAGTTTATTATGTGGATATAAACACTGCACAATAACTTGCATTACAGGAAATACTGATGGAACGTTCAAAATTAATTGCTATTCTTACAGGTGCGATTTCGGTCATTTTAGCGATCGCTTACCTCATTGTAGTCCAACTCCTGGACTATCGGGACATGAAACCCGCCCCCATTAGTCAAGTTATCTCACCACCTGCCATTACTATCTCTCACTGGCAGGTTGACAAAATCACCCAAATATAAATTATATTTAGTCGATTTATAGAGACGCAATCAATCGCGTCTCTTGTGATTTAGATCATTGATAAAACTAATGATAACTATTGATTGCTCCCTGACTCAAGGCATGAATAAGAATAAATACCTATTATTCCTTACTTAAAATAGTTCACTATATAAGTAATAATTAGAGTTCTTATCTCCAATTGATCTAGTTAATTAATTCCCTTTTGACAGATATAACGGTAAGCTGTTTCTAACAATAGTAAATAAATATAAATTTTCATGATTTCCGTAAGTCTAGACCGTGGTAGACATCGGTGGTTTAACAGGGTTCAAC
>NZ_JADEXF010000214.1 GCF_015207245.1 Nostoc cf. edaphicum LEGE 07299 | reverse complement strand
ATGCTGCTAGCACCTTCTTTACTGGCAAAAGAAGATTGTCCCTTAAACGTATCAATTGCTTTTTCTACAGCTTGTTTTTCGGGGGCTAATACCAACTGACTATCATTTAAAACTACGCTATACGTCGGCTTGCCATTTTGTGTAGTTTCGACAATTTTTTGACCTTGATAGTCAGATTCCTGTAGTTTCACCCCTTTTTGTGACTTCAATTTGTTAGCAAAATTCAAGGCGCTGAGTTTGTCCTTGATTCCCACCACTATCAGGATATTTGATTCCTGCTGTAAATTTGTTGGTACATTAGTTGTCCCAGAGGGTACCTTTAACTGTGCAGGTTTGAGGGGATTTGGTGGCAATACAGCAATCATCACACCACCAGCCCAAGGCTTTATGTCTTTTTCATAAGAAACGTTACTGTCACTGAATATTTGCTTATTGAAATCTTCCAGACCTTTGGCCACTAACTTTTGTGCTTCTGGAGTGCCAAACTGTTGTAACTTTGCCCAGGCTTCAGAGTCAGTACTGATATAAGTTGCCATCAATGCTGTTGAAGGTACTACTTTAGCACTGCCTAGAGCGTCTGATGTACCTACTGGTGAGCCTTTAAAGTACATATAAGCCGCTATACTTCCTACGACAACGATGGCAGCACCAACAGCAGGAATGAGAAATTTTGATTTACTTTCAGGCATTTTTTTATCCTCTTTTGCTCAGATTGTCACCGAGATTTATACAAGTGTCACTGTAGAGTTTTCGGATTTATAATAACTTCCGCTAATCCATCGCTAGACTAACCCATGACAAAAGGATTCAGCAGCACGCTCATTGACAAGCTGCACATCTACCTCCTACTTGCAGAAAATTATTGCTTTTGACATCTAGTATTAATCGGATATTAATCATAAAGATTCTTAGTTAAACGTGATGTCTCAATCAGCAAACATCCTACTTAAAAATGATTTTTCACTACAAATGGGTTTTTGCAAATTAAATACATAGCAATCCTATCTGATTTGTAAAAATTGCAAGGGTAAGATTCCCGACAACTCTTATGAAGTTGAGAATCTCAATTGTTTACGAATGATTTCAGATTGCCATAGCATTTGGATCTCACAATCCATCTATGCAGCAAACAAGCTAGCGATGTCTACGACGGGCTACGCCTACGCCGATTTGTTAAAGAGGTTAAGAAGATTTGGGAAAGGCAACCTCAATCTACAAGCGTTTTCTCTAAGCGACTTTTACGGGCACTCGTCAATATGGGAGTTTTTACGGAGACAGAAATCGGTTATTGTACTCTCACACAACTGGTATCCTGCATTTAGTTTCAACTCCAGTTGGTATTTACTGATAAAATTAGTAATCCTACAAATTAGCGGTCTAAAATTACTCTCAAAAATACTTCAACCAGATGAGGAGCGAATCTGCAAATGATATGCTGTTCGTTTTAAACAAAATAGCGTGTTCAGCAGCAAGCTATCCTAAAGTTATAAAAATAATTAGGAGTATTTGTACTTAATGAGAATCTATCGAGGTGCAAGAGACTCTTGACTCAATGCCAAAAAAGTGCAGAACATCAGGAAAAGTAAATGCAGCAGGGATATGGAAAAAAATTCCAGCATCGGTAGCGGAAGTTCGGGTGAGATTAATTTCAATCCCCCAATCCCAAAAGGGAGTTCTCACCTCCATAATGCCCTGTTGATTTGGGAAATACATCAAATACCGCTATTTTACTTAATTACATCCAACCAAGCCAGACTTTTCAGGATTACAAGGTCAGTAAGCATCAATGTCGCAGTCTTATTTTGATACAGATAATAACGGACACAAACCTTTTGAGTTACCGGGAGCAAGACCACACTACAACCCCGATCGCCCCGGACAGGTAGAGCATATTTTTCTCGATCTCAGCTTGGATATTCCAAAGCTATGCTATCAAGGCAGTTGTAGCATTCACCTCTTGCCAATCCGTAATGGTATTGATCGTTTGACTTTGGATGCTGTCAACCTAAATATCGAGTCTGTGCAGGTGGACGAAGTGCCACAAAATTTTGACTATGACGATGAACAGCTTTCCATCCAACTTTCTCAGGCAACCCAAATTGGTAAACGCTTGCTGATTGCGATCGCTTACTCGGTGACAAAACCGCAACGCGGTATTTATTTTATTCAACCAGATAAGCACTACCCAAACAAACCTACTCAAGTTTGGACTCAGGGAGAAGACGAAGACTCTCGTTTTTGGTTCCCCTGCTTTGACTATCCAGGACAACTGTCTACTTCGGAAATTCGTGTCCGCGTTCCCAACCCTCTCGTGGCGATTTCCAACGGCGAATTGATTAACACCACAGAAGATGGTGATTACAAAATCTACCATTGGTTACAGCAACAAGTTCATCCTACCTACTTGATGACTTTAGCAGTAGGTGATTTTGCCGAAATTCAGGATGAGTGGAATGGTAAACCAGTTACCTACTATGTAGAAAAGGGACGCGAGGAAGATGCTAAACGCAGCATGGGCAAAACTCCCCGCATGATCGAATTTTTGAGCCAAAAGTATGGTTATCCATATCCTTTTCCGAAATACGCCCAAGTTTGCGTGGATGACTTCATCTTTGGCGGCATGGAAAATACCTCTACAACACTGTTAACAGACAGATGTTTGCTAGATGAACGCGCCGCCCTAGATAACCGCAACACTGAAGCTTTAGTCGTTCACGAACTCGCGCACCAGTGGTTTGGTGATTTGGTGGTGATTAAGCATTGGTCTCATGCTTGGATTAAAGAAGGGATGGCTTCTTACTCTGAGGTGATGTGGACAGAACAAGAATATAGTCTAGAAGAAGCAGCTTACTATCGTTTATTGGAAGCTCGTCGTTACTTAAGTGAAGATAGCAGCCGTTATCGCCGTCCAATGGTAACGCACGTTTACCGAGAAGCGATTGAACTTTACGATCGCCACATCTACGAAAAAGGATCTTGTGTTTATCACATGATTCGGGCCCAATTGGGAGATGAGTTGTTTTGGCAGGGAATTCAAACATTTGTCCAAGATAATGCTCATAAAACTGTAGAAACAGTAGACTTACTCAGGGCGATTGAAAAGGCAACCGGACGTAATCTTTTATTCCTGTTTGACCAATACGTTTATCGTGGTGGTCATCCCGATTTTAAAGTAGCTTACTCTTGGGATGGAGATGCTAATTTAGCAAAAATTACAGTCACTCAAACCCAAGCTGATGAAGGTAAAAATGGCAGTAAGGATTTGTTTGATTTAAAAATACCTATTGGTTTTGGCTATACCCAACAGGAAGAAGTCAGGAGTAACGGAAAACTCAGCACTTCATTCTCAGCACTCAAAACTTTTACTGTCCGCGTGAATGAACGCGAACAAAGCTTCTACTTTCCCCTAGAAAATAAGCCCCAATTTATTAGCTTTGATGTTGGAAATAATTACCTAAAAACAGTAACTTTAGAATATCCAATCGCGGAGTTAAAAGCACAGTTAGAATTCGATCCCGACCCGATTTCGCGTAGTTATGCAGCAGCAGCTTTGGCGAAAAAAGGTGGGTTAGAAGCAATCATTGCACTGTCTGCATCGCTAAAAAATGACCCATTGTGGGGTGTGCGCGTGGAAGTGGCGAAACAACTAGCCCAAATAAATTTAGATCAAGCCTTTGATGGCTTAATTGCTGGGTTAAAAGATAAAAATGCTTATGTGCGACGAGCTGTAGTGGAAGCACTTACTCAATTCAAAACTGCTGAAAGCTATAAAGTTGTGAGAGGGTTAGTGCAAAAGGGCGATCCCAGTTATTACGTGGAAGCAGCAGCTTCTCGTGTTATCGGGGCGATCGCATCGGCCAACTTGGAAGAAAAACCCAAGGAAGACAAGGTATTAAAGCTGCTGAAAGGAGTTTTAGAAGAAAAGGCGGGTTGGAATGAAGTCGTGCGGAGTGGGGCGATCGCCGGTTTAGCTGAATTCAAAACCTCGGAAGCAGCTTTAAATCTGCTGCTAGAATACACCAAACTCGGTGTACCACAACCCCTACGTTTAGCCACAATTCGCGCTTTAGGAAAGATTTCTGTAGGTCAAAGTCCAACTAATTTAGAACGGATTTTAGAAAAATTAACAGAATTAGCCAAAGAAAGCTTCTTTTTAACGCAAGTGTCGGTAGCAGCAGCATTAGGACAAATGGAAACGCCTAAAGCCGTGGGGATTTTGCGATCGCTAGCTGAACAAACAGCTGATGGGCGTGTACGTCGCTCTGCTGAAGAAGAAATTTCCAAGGTGCAAAAGAACATTGGTTCAGAAAAAACCCTGCGTCAACTGCGTGAAGATTTCGACCAACTCAAACAACAAAACCAGGAATTGAGAAGCCGTTTAGAAAACTTGGAGGCCAAATCTAAATAGCACTACATAATAATTAAAAGCAGGTTAAAAGCAGGTAATTGGTAATTGGGGCAAAGCTATTACCAATTACCACGTTTTTAGTTAATGCTGTAATTTTATTTTCCACTTAAATCATAGGTATAAATAAACATAGTACCAAGATCCCCAACTTCTGGTAGAAGCCGGGGATCTTTATGTTGTAAGCGGTTACTGAGTTTCAATTTGCATATATAGATACATATTTATAGTTATATAAATTAAAGTTAAGAAAAGATAAAATCATCTAAAAGTTGGATAAGTAGTTGTAGTTTTATAAAGTATAATTAAGAAAAAGATAAACAAATCTAGGCAGTAACAGATGCTAAAATCGCGTCGAACACTATCCCCAAAGGGTAGAGTTCTAGTTGTTTTAGATAGAAGACTACCGCTATCCTGCAACTTACAACTAACTTGTAGGTCAGGAGAAAAACAATCATTGTAAATTTTTCAGTTGAAGAGGCAAAAAAAGGCGTGGGTCAGTATCAACCTGCTCAACTAAAACTCTATAATCCAGATGCGATCGCTCGCTACTATAGTTACCGTCCTTGGCTAGCCTGGGGGCGAGTGCTGAGAATTATCTCCTCCTTTGCAGGATTTATATTCGGTCTGAAGTGGGACGAGTGGCAAGATAAAGTTGAGCAAAACAAGGGTAAACGAGCTATCCAGTTGCGAGAACTGCTCACCCGCCTGGGCCCGACTTTTATTAAAGTTGGTCAAGCCCTCTCCACTAGGCCTGACCTGATACGCAAAGATTTCTTAGAAGAACTGATAAAGTTACAAGACCAGTTACCACCTTTCGATAATGCGATCGCTTACCAGATTATCGAAAGTGAACTAGGCCGTCCAATTCACGAAAGTTTTAGCGAACTGTCACCTCACCCAGTTGCTGCTGCTAGCTTGGGTCAAGTGTACCGGGGTCGTCTGGTCAGCGGTGAAGAAGTCGCCGTAAAGGTGCAACGCCCCAACTTACACCCGGTAATTACACGCGACCTATATCTGATGCGTTGGGCAGCAGGTTGGCTAGCTCCTTGGTTGCCTTTAAATCTCGGTCACGACCTCACTTTAATTGTGGACGAGTTTGGCACGAAGTTATTTGAAGAAATTGACTATATTAATGAAGGCCGCAACGCCGAGAAATTTGCTAGCAACTTTCACAATGACCCACAAGTCAAAGTTCCAGGCATTTATTGGCGTTATACCAATACCCACGTTTTAACCCTAGAATGGATTGACGGCTTCAAGCTGACGGATACTCAACGCATCCGCGAAGCAGGTGTAGACCCAGAAGCAATTATCCAAATTGGTGTAACATCAGGATTGCAACAGCTTTTAGAATATGGTTTCTTCCATGCTGACCCTCATCCCGGCAATTTGTTTGCTGTAGCCGATGGTCGTATGGCTTATATTGACTTCGGCATGATGGATCAGTTGGAAGAAAGCACCAAAGAAACACTGGTCGATGCGCTAGTGCATTTAGTAAATAAAGACTATACCGACTTAGCTGAAGACTTTGTAAAATTAGGGTTTTTGACTCCAGATACGAATATTTGCCCGATAGTGCCCGCACTAGAAGCGGTGCTAGGAAACGCTATTGGCAAAAATGTCAAGGATTTTAACTTCAAAACTATTACCGATGAGTTTTCGGAACTGATGTACGAATATCCTTTCCGAGTCCCGGCAAAGTTTGCTTTGATTATTCGTTCTCTAGTTACCCAAGAAGGTATTGCCCTTAGCCTTAACCCCGATTTCAAAATTATTGAAGTGGGTTATCCCTATATAGCGCGGCGGTTGCTGACAGGGGAATCGCCGGAATTACGGCGACGATTATTGAATGTGTTGTTCAAAGATGGTAAATTTCAGTGGCAGCGGTTAGAGAATTTGATTGCGATCGCTCGTACCGATAACAACTTTGATGTATTGCCCACAGCTCAGATGGGGTTCCAATACTTAATGTCGGAAGAAGGTAAGTTTCTAAGGCGACAGTTGGTGCTTGCTCTCACCGAAGATGACCGCCTGCACACCGAAGATGTCCAACGCCTGTGGAACC
>NZ_JADEXF010000213.1 GCF_015207245.1 Nostoc cf. edaphicum LEGE 07299 | reverse complement strand
CAATGGGAATATTCAGCTTTTGGCATTCTTGAACCGCGTTATATTCCCGGCGTTGGTCTACGATTACCACGATATCGGGCACTTTCCGCATTGTTTTAATGCCGCCTAAGTATTTCTGAAGCTTCGTCATTTCCCGACGTAGCATTGATGCTTCTTTTTTCGGCAATAAATCTAGTGCGCCAGTTTCTTCACGGCGTTCTAAATCTTTCAGACGGTCAACCCGTGTTTTGATGGTTGCCCAGTTGGTCAACATTCCGCCCAACCAGCGTTGGTTAATGTAGTGGGAACCACAACGGCTAGCCTCTTGGGCAATAATTCCAGCTGCTTGACGCTTGGTGCCGACGAAAAGAAATTTCTTCCCTTGTTCTGCGTGCGATCGCATATAGTTGTAAGCATTATCCATCAACTGGGCAGTTTGCACCAAGTCGATAATATGCACGCCATTGCGGGAAGTATAAATGTAAGGAGACATTTTTGGGTTCCAACGCCGGGTCTGATGCCCAAAGTGAACCCCTGACTCCATCATTTGAGCCAATGAAACTACTGGCATATATTTTTCAACTCCGATTCGGGTTAAACCTCCATCCAAGTGTATTTCCCAATTGGGAAACACCCGAATTCTTAGATGTGCGAGATTAGTTAACCATACTAGGTTAACATATTCCGAAGAGTTGTAGTTGCTTGACCGAGTGAGTCCAAAAAAATAGCGCTGCCTACTCAACAATTGGGCAGCACTATTAATGAAAATCTTGCTGTTTTAAAGGTCTACTAGCGGTCTTCTCGATCTTCGGGTTTAGGTTTTTGTCGCCGTTGTTCAATCTGATCGTCGATAGTTTCTCTCATTTTGCGATCGGCGGCGTCCATCGCAGAATACTTAAAGCGGTTGATTATGCCACTGAACAAGTTGCCAAAGAATCTTTCAATTTCTTGCATAATTTTATACCTCAGTATTTAAAGGTAAATTCTTGACTCTACATTGATCTTGGACTTTCTAGTGGAAGTAGGAAATAAAACGCTAACCTGTCCTTGGAGTATCTATTAATCTCTTAGCGTCTTTGGGTGCTTAAAAGGCTGGCGGTTTATTTATCCTTTCATTCAGTTTTGCTTGTGAATGACTGTATAAAACAGTCTTCTCAATAAAATCAGTATTGTTGAGATTTATTAGATTGAAACGCCCTAGAGATTCATCTATTGTATTCTGTCTCAGGTAATAAATGTAGCAAAGATACAGGTAACAAATTGTTTACTTGGCATTGGGCTGAGATATAACCACAAACCTGCAAGATGATCTGGAAAGGCTTGATTTTCTGTTGTGAAAAATTCAGACATAGCAAGTTTTCAAACCCAGAGAGGATAAAGTTTTTCAGACCGTCTTGCAGAAAACTACACATAAGGTTTTATGTATGGTCGAAAATACTACTCATTTCTTGCTGATAAAGCTTGGGAGTTGTGCGTAGCATTCGTTGAAATACAGATGTCATGTGACTTTGGTTGCCAAATCCCGCTTCTACGGCTACCTGTACCAGCGATCGCTTTTGGTTTTGTAACAGTTGTTGGGCAAGTTCCAACCGACACCGGAGGACATATTGATAAGGTGACAGTCCAGTTGTTACCTTAAATGCTCGTGCGAAATGATAGGGGCTTAATCCTACTGTGGCAGCAATTTGGTTTAGGTTAAGTTCCTTGGATAGATGCGCTCTGATGTATTCCAAGGCAAACTTTAACAAATTTGGGTCTAAAAACTCTGGTGGACGTTTGAGCCGTCCAGATAGGTTTGAACGTCGGTAAATGATTTGTGCCAACACCGCTGTTGCAACTGATTCTAAGTAAAATGCACCACCAGTTTGTCCATTATAAAAAAACTCTTGCATAGCGATCGCAGCACTCAAGCCCCAGTGAGTTTTGGGAATTTGCCCTGGCTGTAATTCAATTGTCTGTCCCTCTGCTTCCACTTTGACTATGCGTTCTAGAAAAGATTGGGAATATCCAAACACCACAAAACAAGCAGCATCTTCCACCGAAGTATAAGTACTGCCTTGAGGCACAATATCAAAACCTCCTGGTAGTGCTTGGTAAGGTTGCAGTCGATCGGCATTGAAGGCAGCAATCCCACGAGTTTCCCCAAAACTTGTTACCACAAGGTTAAGTGGTGAGCGAATATTGACTTCTAAATGTCCTGGCGGAATGATTGCTACCATCAACTCTGGTGTTTCTAGCCAGTGTCCCCACTGCGGTAGAGCTTCTAGCGGGGGCCGATCAAGGGGAATTTTACATTCTGGGGGATTAAATAGAAACTCTTTTAGCAGATTCATGGGCAGAGGCAATTAATAGCCATTAAAATGCAATACCTTATTGTCTCAAAAAGCAGATTTCGATATTCCGCAAGAATTGAAAAGACAGTAACAATTGCAGTCAAGTATTTTCAAAGTTACGATTTTGATTCGAGTGATTGTCAATGCCTGTTCTGATTCCTATTTCAACCTTCTTTATCGGCTGTCATGGGCTACTTGCTTTGGGTTTATCCTACCGAGTGGCAATGGAACGCACCCGTACTCGGATTTGGCATGGTGCATCTCTATCTGAAGTTGCTTCACAGCCCAATTACCTAGAGCATCCGAATGCTTGGGCAGAGGTTGTGGAAAAAATGACACAACAATCTATTGTCACGAAAAACATAGAAGACGGAGTGTTACAGCGTACTATCCGAGCGCATGGTAACTTTGCAGAATACGTACCCCTTAGCCTCATATTCCTAATTGCCCTAGAGTGGATGCAAGCTGGGGAAGGACTGTTGTGGATGCTAGGTACTCTATTGACACTAGCTCGGATTGCCCATGCCTGGGGATTAATACAGACCTATGGCCCATCACCGGGCAGAGCGATCGGTTTTTTCGGTACTTGGCTAGTTTATATCGTCGGCAGTTTGGCTTGTCTTTACTACAGCGTGCAGCAATTTTTATAGTCCAGCGACCACACTAACTCAACAATTCTAATGCTTAAAGCAATTGATACCGACCTTTGGGTTGCTGAACAACCTCTCAAATATTTTGGCTTGGAAGTAGGGACGAGGATGACTGTGATTCGTCTGACCAGTGGTAAATTAATGGTAATCTCGCCTATTGATATGGATGACGCAACTATCAATGAGCTAAATCAATTAGGAGAAGTAATTTACATTGTCATCCCCAACTTGTACCATCATCTATTTGTTGCTGACTTCAAGCTGTGCTACCCTCACGCCAAACTATGGGCAGTGTCTGGTCTAGAGCATAAACGACCAGATTTGCAAATTGACTATATTATTAGCGATCGCAACATTCACCTAATTGACGGGGTTGAGTATTTATTAATACAAGGATTTAACACATTGGATACTAGCGGATGTTCACCGCTCAATGAATGCGTCTTTTTTCATGTCAAAAGCCGAACTTTGATTGTCACTGATACAGTTTTCCATTTTGACGATCAATGTTCACCAAGCACAAGGTTAATAGCCAAACTTCTAGGTGGTTATAACCAACTTCGTCCATCGATATTGGAAAAATTTGCAACTCAGGATAAAGTCAAAGTCAAATGCTCAATTCAACAGCTTCTGACTTGGGATTTTGAACGAGTAATCATGGCGCATGGCAGCATGATTGAACAAAATGGTAAGCCTCAGTTTAAAGCAGGTTATGAGTGGTTTTTAGAAATCTCTTTGTAGCTAATACTTCACCCATAAGTAAGTCGGCACGATAAAATTCATGCATAATTACACCCTGTGTGTTACTGAATAGTATCTGGATCTACATTGAGCGATGGCTGCGCCAACGCCAAGGGCGAACGCAACCTTGCCTTTAACTGTTCTATTTGCAATTCTGCCTGTTCTGCTCGTTGGCGTTCTTGTTCTGCTCGTTGGCGTTCCTGTTCTACCAGTTCTTCTGCTTGCTGTCTTGCTAAAACTTCCTGTCGTAAAGCCTGTACCAGTTCACCAGGGATCAGTCATTTTTCCCCTGTATCCTCTTGATAAAACCCAATTAGCCTTCCCTCAACCACCAAGCGTAGTTGTAACGGTTCACTGCGTCCATCTTGTATCGGTTCGTAGATTTCTCCCCGCAGGCGATAGCCACATAACTGTTGTTCCACCCACTCGCCTTTAGGGTCAAATAGCCAGTATTCCTTGACACCTAGCTGCTCATAAAGGGTCTTTTTGAAGATTTCGTCTTGTCCCTTAGTACCAAAGGATGTCATTTCAAAAATAACTGTCGGTACTTGACCCTCTTCCCAGATTTTATAGTTGTCTCGACCGCCAGGTGCAACATCAAAAATCACCATCATATCTGGGGCTACCCGCAACTTGGGAAAGCCCTGTGCATAGTAAAGAAATTGATTTCCCAATACTGTTGCCTGACGATTTGCCAGATACTGTTTCAGGACTTCTAAGGTGGTTAGTAAAGCATAAAGGTGGTCGTAAGTTTCTGCCACTGGTTGACCATCAGCACTGGGGTAGAATATTTCTGATTCGACACTAACAGGTAAAGTAGCCGTCATGGTTTTAAAGTTAGTGCTACAAAATTATTGTAAAGCAAGTCTGGCTCTCCCTAGTTTGAGATGTGCAAGCTTTTCAAAATATAAACTGAAATAGAACTGCTATAAATGCTTGATTAACGATTTGTCATGCGATCAAAAACAAGGTGAGATATTTCAGGAAATATTTTCCAATCATAGGCGTAAGCGCGATCCTCAGCAAAGACCACCAGAATATAAGCAGCTTTACCATCTAATGTTGCTATATATGCTGCTTCTTGACGAGAACCAGAAGTCCAACCAGCCTTACTACCAACGTAAACATCTGTTGGTAATGATTCACTTAAATATCCCCGTACAGGGTTGAATTCATCAGGATTTTGCTGATCTCTCTTCTCAATTCTGGTAGCAGGATCTATTGAGAGCCACTGAGCCATTTTTTGGCTGTAATCTGGAGATATAGCCTGGTTATCGGAAATTTCGTACAAAAGTCTAGCTGCTTGCATTGTTGTAATTTTATTTCTAATTGGATTATTCGGGTCGCCTCGCATTTTCAAGTCAAAACCTTGAGGTTCATAAATCTTCTTATCAGTAATGGGGTAAGTTTTCTGAGTAATATTAATTTTTTCATAACCAGCTTTTTGGAAAAAAAGATTAATCTTTTTTCGGTTACTTAACCAGGTTTGATAATCTTTACCTTCTACATTTTTTCCAGATTCTGTTTGAGTAATTGCATCTAAAATGTTACTTGCGGCATTATTATCAGACCTTTTAATCATTTCATTTATTTGTGGTACGAAGTTTGCTTCATTCCACATACCATTTTTTATTTGCCCGTAAAGATAAACCATCCAGAACATTTTAACTACACTAGCTGGAAACTTGGGTGTGTTTTGTTGATATCCTCCATACATACCAGTCTTAGCATCAATTAATGTAATCGATAATGGCTTTTTTGGTAGACCTTTAGAAGTAGCAAGACCAACCATATCATCAACAATAGATTGCAAAGCCTGATTTTTTTGAAAGTTGGGAGCAGTTTTAACGTTGTATACTAATTCTGAATTAACTAACGCTACATTTGAAGGCAAAATCGGAGGTGGAGATATAGTTGGAGGCAAAGTTGGCAAAATTTTTGATGTGGGAGAAATTGATGCTTGCGGTTTTGGGAGAGTTTTAGATTGGGTTGTCTTTTGCGGAGATAGATTAGAATCTTGCCGTCGTATTAGCGCAAAACCAATCCAAGTCATTAATAGGACAACTATAGCTATTAGGCTTGTAAACTGTAGCCTAGATAATTGACCAAAGCTTTTTTTAGAAGAAAACACTCTCTTCCTGCCTCGAATCAGAGTTTTATTTGGTGGTATTGTCGAATAGGATGATGATTGTGAATTAGAGCTGGAAATATCTTCATTTACAAATTGAGAATCTTGTTGCAGATGATTTTTATTTTGCAATTGTTCTTTCAGTTTATTTATCTGATCATCTTTTTGTTGAATGATCTGATAAGCCTGCTCTAAATGTGATTTGAGTTCAGCAATTATTTGATTACGTTGATCCTTTGGAGTT
Source organism: Nostoc cf. edaphicum LEGE 07299 (assembly GCF_015207245.1). Taxonomy (GTDB): domain Bacteria; phylum Cyanobacteriota; class Cyanobacteriia; order Cyanobacteriales; family Nostocaceae; genus Nostoc; species Nostoc edaphicum_B. Next base: position 399 of record NZ_JADEXF010000213.1, on the reverse strand, counting down.
TGATTAGACACGTTTGACACTTCTTTATTAATACATGTATTTGGGTTAAGCAGATAATTACAAATATTAATAACCAAATATTTTTAGCTATATTAATCAGTAATCATCGTCTAGTTTTTGACAAGACCAACCTCAAAAGGCAGTCCTAATAGAAAACTTTCAGCATTGGGGGACTGGGAATTAGTTTTTTAGTCATTATGGACTAAACGCGCCGCTACCGCTAACAGCACTTTTAGGGCAAGAGTTAACGACTGTTAATTACTCTAACAGTGCTGTAATCAGATATTTTCAATTGCCCCTCTTCTCGCTGTAAAGAGTAGCGTACTAAGCGAGTATCAAAACTAGTATTTTCACCAGTAACTAATAGGTCATTTTGATAATATTTACGTTCTTCAGTTA
>NZ_JADEXF010000212.1 GCF_015207245.1 Nostoc cf. edaphicum LEGE 07299 | reverse complement strand
ACTTTTAGTAGCTCGACTTGGATTGTTTGGTATTAAGTCAGCAGATGCGAGAAATGCCTTAGTACAAACACCAGATGTTTCTCAATCTTCATCTTATGCGATCGCGCAACTGGTAGATGCAAATTCTCCGATTTACGGAAGCTGGCAACTAAAATATAGCGTTGATGGAGTTGTCCATACAAGCGTGCTGGTGATGAACGGATATTCTGGAGTGATGAGAACTAGATATTTTAGTTCTAATAAAAAGCAGGTTGTAGACCAAAAAATTAGACTTAAGTCTTCTCCTCGCGGATTAGTTTTTTTGGGATATAACCCTGTCTATGCTGGAACTTCCACAAGACACCCTACTTATGCTGCTGATAATTTTTTGTTTGCTATTGAGGATGATGGTTCATTTACGGCTTTTACTTGCGATGATCGACGACAATGCTCGCCTGTAGATGTGGAAGAGATGATATCTCAATCCTAAATCAAGATGGCGCAAATTATTTGCCTTTCAAGTTCCCTAGTGATTAGTGAACTGACAAATAGGCGCTTGCGCTATCACATATTTTTTTGTTAATGCATTTATTGTCTTATTTATCAATACATAAGTGCTAAATATTAGAATGACCAAATTGGATCTTGATGATTGCACCTTTATGCAATCATCAAGCAACCCATCATGGTATTTTAATTAAGTAATAATGCTTGATAAATATCTAATTAGTAATGCGATCGCTAAGTCAGATTTTGGGAATAAATAGATGTGTGTTACACAGCATAAATATATCTAACAACCTTACTAATGACAAATGATCGCCCTTTCAAATCATAAATAAACAATGAGTTCATACTTTCGGTTTCAAAAGCTTTTTTTCATATTACTTACCTGCATCAGCATCACTCCACTTCCATTATTTGCACAATCTATACCCCCACCAGGAGTCACAATTCCCCCCGATACACCGGGGAAAGTCGAAGAAACTCTACCCCAACCATCACCTACACCAACTCCTCCGCCTACACCAGCAACACCAACTGTTCCCATACTCCCATCACCCCCACAGGAAAATCTACCTGATAACATCTTTCCTAGCGGTGAAAGTTTTTTTGTCAAAGAAATTCAAGTCACAGGCTATTCTGTTTTAAAAGATGAAATCATCAAGTTAAAACAGCCTTTAGAAAATAAAAACATCACATTTGAGCAGTTATTGCAACTGCGATCGCAAATCACTAAACTCTATGTTGATAATGGCTATATCACCAGTGGTGCATTTATTTCTAACAATCAAAATGTCGCTAGCGGTGTCGTGCAAATTCAAGTTGTCGAAGGCGAACTCGAAGGAATTACCATTTTAGGGTTACAAAGATTGCAGCCTGGGTATGTGCGTTCCCGGATTAAACGCCTTGCAGGTAAGCCTTTAAATCAAAAAAGCCTCGAACAAGCGCTGCAATTATTACAGCTTGACCCCGTGATTCAACGAGTTAATGCCGAATTAACCGCAGGTAGCACTCCCGGCAATAATATTTTACAGGTGACAATTACCGAATCGCCACCATTCCACCTTGGAGTTACCTTTGCAAATAACCAATCAACTAGCGTCGGCTCAGAACAAGGGAGTGTTTTTCTTGCTCACGATAATTTATTAGGATTTGGGGATAAATTTAGTGCTGAATATGCTGGTAGCGAAGGTTTAGACATTTACAATATCAATTATTCTATTCCCTTTAACGCCTTAGATGGAACCATTGGTGTCCGCTATAGCAACAGCGCTAGCCGCATTATTGAAAGCGAATTTCGTGACTTAAAGATCCGCAGCGCAGCCGAAACCCTTTCTTTTAACGTCCGTCAACCGCTAATCCACACGCCAAACAGAGAATTTGCTTTGGGTTTAGCATTCGATTTACGGCGCAGTCAAACTTACATCCTGAATGATATCCCCTTCTCCTTTACCGAAGGCCCCGAAGATGGGGAATCAAGAGTTACGGTAATCCGCTTTTCTCAAGATTGGTTACAACGTAATGCTAACAGTGTTCTAGCAGCGCGATCGCAATTTAGTTTTGGGATTGATGCAATTGACGCAACCGTTAACGATAGTGGTACTGATGGGCGCTTTTTCTCTTGGGTGGGACAATTTCAATGGGTACAACGCCTATCTTCCCGCATCTTGATGCTAGCCAAAGTTAACACTCAACTTACTCCTGATTCCTTACTTTCCTTGGAAAAAATTAGCATTGGCGGAGTTGATACAGTGCGCGGTTACGATCAAAATCAAATTGTGGCTGACAATGGGGTAGTTGGAGGTGTGGAAGTTCGGATTCCCCTGGCTTCAAATGTGGAAACATTACAGCTAATCCCGTTTTTTGACATCGGTACAGCTTGGAATAATCGTGGTACTAATGCCGACGCGCAAACTATTGCTAGCTTGGGGTTGGGCTTGAATTGGCAACCTTTTAACGGTTTGGTATTGCGTGCAGACTATGGTATACCATTAACGGGCACAAGCGATCGCGGTAGTTCGCTGCAAGAGAATGGCTTTAATTTTTCAGTGCGATATCAGCCTTTTTAAAAGTGAGATTTCTAGATTGACGACGTTCATAATTCACGCCTGATGTGAATTATAAATTTCAGGATTGACACAATTAGCCAAACGATCGCCCCTCAATCCCGCAATTAAATTAGCGATCGCCATTGTTGCCATTTTTGAGCGCGTTTGACGGCTGGCACTGCCGATATGAGGTGCAATAATTAGATTTTCTAGGGTCAATAACAGGCTATCGCTGGGAATCGGTTCAGGTTCGGTAACATCTACAGCCGCCGCAGCAATTTGACCATTGGCAAGGGCACGATACAGAGAATCTGGATCTACAATAGTTCCCCGCGCCGTGTTAATCAAAATAGCCGATCGCTTCATCAATTCAAATTGGCGATCGCTAATTAAATGGTAAGTATCATCAGCCGATGGTGTGTGCAGAGTCACAAAATCTGACTCTTGTAATAAGTGTTCTAACGTAGCAAACTCCACATCTAAAGATTGTTCTAATTCTGGGCTGCATCGTTGCCTACTCGTATATAAAATCTGCATTTCAAACCCTTTGGCACGACGAGCGATCGCTTTACCAATCCGCCCAAAACCAACAATCCCCAAGGTAGCACCCGTAACATTTGGCCCCAATAACAAATCTGGTTCCCAAGTCTGCCACAAACCTGCACGAGTAAACCGATCTGCCTCCACTAGACGCCGTGCAGCTGCCATTAGTAACGCCCAGGCGAAATCTGCGGTAGCATCGGTTAACACCCCAGGAGTATTACCGACGGGAATTTTTCGTGTCGTGGCTGCGTCAATATCAATGTTATCGTAACCCACAGCCATTTGACTGATGACTTTGAGTTTCCCTGACTCGATGAGTTGCCGATCGATTTGGTCAGTCAGCAGACATAACAAACCATCTATTTCCTTGACTTTTTCTAGTAAAATTTCGTAGGGAGGGGGTTGGCGTTCTGGCCAAACTTCCACAATAGCGAGCGATCGCAGTTGCTCTAATTCGATGGGTAGGCGACGAGTAACAAAGACTTTAGCCTGAAGCATAGTTTTAAAATAATTTTTGGATAAAGGAACGCTTCTTGCATCAGTTCTTCTTAAAATATCATGGCGGAAATTCAAAACCTGATAAAGTTGGTTTTTATTCTGTGAAAATGAGCCGTGATGTTCCAATCAAGCAGTAGAAAGTTTACAGACAATCATCACAAGCCGTTGGAATTCAAAAGCTTGTCAAAATGTTCTGCCAGAAACTTACTTGGTGAAGTAGACCTTCTGAGGATTGCTGCAAGCTTGAAACAGGATCAAAAGCAAAAAGGAAAACTGGGCCAATTTTTGACACCTGCTTCAGTAGCAGAATTAATGGTTGGGATGTTTGGCAAACTCGCTCGTCCTCAAATATCTTTACTTGATGCTGGAGCAGGAGTTGGCTCATTACTTGCAGCCTTTGTGGCTAACCTTTGTCAGAGCCAACAACGTCCAATCAATTTAGATATTGTTGCCTATGAAATCGATCCTTTTCTGATTGAGTATTTGCATCAGACATTGAAATTATGTACCAGAGAATGTCAAATAGCTGGGATTTCTTTAAACTATGAGATTCGGAATACGGATTTTATTGAGGATGCAGTCAGACTTCTTCAGCCTAGTTCGTTTGATAATCCTGACAATTGCAGATTTACCCACGCTATTCTCAATCCCCCATATTTAAAAATTAACGCTCATTCCAAAGTTCGTGATTTGTTACGTTCTATAGGATTAGAAGCCAGCAATCTATATACAGGTTTTATCGCTGCTACAATTCAGCTTCTTGAATCAAGAGGAGAGCTTGTAGCTATTTCGCCGCGTAGTTTCTGTAATGGGCCATATTTTAGAGACTTCCGCAGAATGTTTTTGGAAATGATGGCTTTAGATCAGATACATCTTTTTGAATCCAGACAGGAAGCTTTTAGTGATGATGAAGTTTTGCAAGAAACAATTATTATTCATGCTGTTAAACAAAAACCAAAATTTGACAATGTAACCATTAGTACAAGTTCAAATGCTGATGATGATTTTATATTGTCCAATTCATTAGCTTATACAGAGATAGTTATTCCCAACGACTCGCAACAATTTATTCACATTATCCCCGATACATTAAGTCAGCAGTTCATTAAAAAAATAGCTAATTTTACCTGCACATTAAAAGACCTAGAATTAACTGTATCAACGGGACGGGTTGTAGATTTTCGTGCTAAAGAATATCTGTGTTTAATGCCAAATCAAAACACTGTTCCTTTGATTTATCCATTAAATTTCTCAAAAGGATATGTTGAGTATCCCAAAGTAACTAAAAAACACCAAGCTCTGGTATATGCAGAAGAAACTGTCTCTCTTTTAGTACCAAATGAACATTATGTTTTAACTAAACGATTCTCTTCCAAAGAAGAAAAAAAACGAGTTGTTGCCGTTGTGTATGATGCCAACCAAATTAATTGTTCTTGGGTGGGTTTTGAAAACCACCTGAATTATTTTCACAAGGACGGAAGAGGACTTAATCTTACCCTAGCACGTGGTCTTGCTGCTTATCTTAACTCTAGCCTCGTTGACGCATTTTTTCGGCTGTTTAATGGACATACTCAGGTTAATGCAACCGATTTACGAAATTTAAAATATCCGACAATAGCACAACTAATGACCGTAGGACTATATATTACTGAGCATTTTCCATCACAGAAAGAAATTGATGAACTTCTGCAAGAAGAGTTACTGAGTATGAGCAATCAGTCTGAAAATAACCCCTTAATAATTAGAACCCGTATTGATGAAGCACTACAAATTCTCATTGAACTTGGACTTCCACGGGCACAACTTAATGAGCGTTCAGCCTTAACTCTGCTGGCTCTAATTAACTTAAAGCCAACAGATCCTTGGGAAACTGCTGCATCTCCCCTAATTGGAATTACGCCAATGATGGAATTTATGGCACTGCACTATGGCAAAACATATAAACCTAATACACGGGAAACTGTTCGCCGCCAAACAGTCCATCAATTCTTAGATGCGGCTTTGATAATTGTAAATCCAGATGCACCTGAACGCCCCGTTAACAGTCCGAAAACAGTATATCAGATTGAAGAAAGTACGCTTGAACTCTTACGTACTTATGGAACTATAGAATGGAAAAAGAGTATTCATACTTATCTTGCTTCAGTTGAAACTTTGAAAAAACGATATGCTCAGGAGCGGGAACTATCGCGTATTCCGATAGTAATTGAAGGAGAGGTGAAAACTTTATCGCCAGGTGGACAGAATATTCTGATCGAAAAGATTATTGAGGAGTTTGCAGAACGTTTTACACCTGGAGGAAAACTGATTTATGTTGGTGATACAGATGAGAAATTCGCGCATTTTAATGAAGTGGCATTGAGAAATTTGGGTGTTACTATCGATTCTCACGGAAAAATGCCTGATGTGATTATCCATCATCTAAAAAATGATTGGCTAGTTTTAATTGAAGCTGTAACTTCTCATGGCCCAATTAACCCTAAACGAAAGAAAGAACTTGAAGTTATCTTTGCCGATCTAAAAATTCCCCTTGTAATGGTAACAACTTTTTTAAGTTGGAAAGCGATGGTGGAGTATTTGGCTGAAATTGCTTGGGAAACCGATGTTTGGGTTGCGGAAGATTCTACTCATCTTATTCACTTCAATGGAGAATATTTATTACAGGCTTACAAAGTAGATAGAGACTCTGAAACAGAATAAACTATTATTAAAAATAAGCGATCGCTAGCTTATAAGTTGTCTTTAAAGCAATATCGGTATCAACAATATTGTCATATATAGGACTCATATTTGATTTCTGAAAAAACTCAGTACACCTTAGAAAGCTTTCTTTCCTGTTCCCTATTCCCTATTCCCTGTTCCCTGCCTACGCAGGTAAATTCAGGAATCAAACCGGATTCCTA
>NZ_JADEXF010000211.1 GCF_015207245.1 Nostoc cf. edaphicum LEGE 07299 | reverse complement strand
ACACCAGTATAAAAAAAAAGTAATTGAGTTCTTTGATGGCAGAACGAGCTACGACAACGATTATACAATTCACCGCGCTCTGCCTCTATTAGATTTAGTTCAACCGCAAAAGGGAGAAAAAGTATTAGATATGGCAACAGGCACGGGTATCATTGCCATTGCTGTTGCACAAATTGTCGGCTCTGAAGGAAAAGTAACTGGGGTGGATTTTTCTTCAGGGATGCTAGCCCAAGCACAACAGAAAATTGAAGAATTATGCTTGCAAAATATCGAACTTATTGAAGCTGATGCTGAGTATATCAACTTTAATGATGAGAGCTTCGATGTAATTCTTTGCTCTACAGCAATAGTGTATTTTAAAGATATTCCTGCCACTCTACGTAAATGGTATAGTTTCCTCAAACCAGGGGGAATTGTAGGTTTTTCTTGTTGCTCTGAGGAATCTTGTGGAGCGCCACTTATAATCGAAATCTGTGAGAAACATGGCATTTCGCTGACAAGTATCAATGAGCCAACAGGCACTCCCTACAAATGCCATCATCTGCTTACAGAAGCTGGTTTTAAAAATATTGAAGTGAAGACCCAACAAATAGGTTTCTACCACAATCTAGAGCAAGCTAGAGAATGGAATGGAGGATGGTTTCATCCTAGAGAAAACCCCTTGTTACAAGTTTCATCAGAGCAAATGGCAAAATTAAAAGCAGATTATCGTCAAAAAATTGAAGCAGAGGCAACAGAGGAAGGTGCTTGGTATGAAAATCTTACTTTTTTTGTAACTGGTCGGAAAGTTTAAAGCAAACTCTAACTTTCTATTGTATTTAGCCAATTCATCAAATCAGCCTCACTGGCGAAATCTAGTAAGACTTCGCCCAAGTTTTCTAACTGAGCTAGGGACAACTCTTGCAACCGAGATTGTAACTGAGAATTAATCGAACCAAGCCGACGAGTTAATAGACGCATCACTAGCCTCAGTTCTGATTGCCTTCCTTGTTCAAGACCTTGTTCAAGACCTTGTTCAAGACCTTGTTCAATGCCTTGTTCAATGCCTCGTTGTCTCCCTTCTTGCAATCCTTCTTCGAGAATTTCTTGATAAATGGCAGATTCTCTCATATCTTCTCTCCTCAAAAACTGACGAATTAGTTCTGGCTCGAATACCAACCCTGCTAGAAGTTGGGTACATACCGAGATACTCTGCTTGGTGGCTTCTTCTTCAATCATACTCACCTGAACTGCTACCTGTTGAAGTAAGCTTTGAGGAGAATCTGTTCGCGCCAAAGTTGCCAAAGGTAATAAACCAGAAGATAACAATAGAGGTTCTGGATCTTGTTCCCAAATTCGGATGACGCAGTAACGGTGAGTAGTATTGCGGGCAGTAAATTGATCTATAAAGACAGCTTCTGAAGTTGTCGGTTTAAGAAAAATTACTATCTGCTCGATATCACAATTGTATTGTCGATATAGCCGTACCCAATAGTCCAACATCCGCAGTGGTAAGGGTGCAGTGGATGCTGGTAAGGTTTGAAACTCTAAATGCAGTATTTGATTGGCAGTTTGCAAAAAAGTTACAGAATCGGCACGAATTGGCTCTTGATTTAATTCTGTTTTGAGAATTTGGATATCCGTTGCCTCAGATGCAAGTAAGTAGCGGATAAAATCTTCTGGATATTGCTCAACTAGATATTTTAGGGTGTTGTCGTATGTCACTCGTGATAAATAGCTAGGCGTAAATTAATTAAATATTTGTAGTATTGAAGTGTAAGCATTATTTGTTGTTAGCGCTACTCTACGAAAAACTGCTGTTCGCTGATAGCGCTAACATTTAAATTCGGTATTTTTTCAAAACTACATTGTCAAAGATTGAGGATTTGTCTCAATCAATTTTGCTAAATCTTGCAAGAACGCCGCAGCATGAGCACCATAAATAATCCGGTGGTCAGAAGTAATATTAACTTGCATCTGTTGGCGCACGCCAAATAAACCGTCGGGTGTTGCTACCACTTGCGGCCGCGATGCCCCGATCGCTAAAATTGAACCTTGTCCAGGCGGCAAAATCGCATCAAATTTATCTACGCCAAACATCCCCAAATTGGACAGGGTAAAAGTACCACTGTTGTATTCTTGGGGCTGTAGTTGTTTTGTCCTCGCACGTTCTACCAAAGATTTCCAAGTACGCGACAGAGAATATATATCTACTGCGTCTGCATTTTGCAGCACAGGTGTAATCAATCCGCCATCATCCATCGCTACTGCTACGGAAATGTTGATATCAGAATGATAAACAATACCCTGGTCTGAGTAGCTAGCATTTAACAATGGGTGTTTTTGCAATGTCACTGCTACAGCTTTCGCCAGTAGCGCTGTCATTGTCACGCCTTTGGATTTAATTTGTTTATAAAGTTTGTCTAACCCATCAGTGGTAATTGTATAACCGACACGAAAGACGGGCACGGATATGGTGGCTACCATGTTCCGCACTACGGCATTTTGGAAGGTAGTTAAAGGTACAGTTTGGCCAGGAATAGCCGCCGCCACGGGTGCGGGTGCTGGTGTCCGAGGTGCTGGGGGTGCAACTGGGGCGCTGGTTGGTACGGGTGCTGCTGGCGCAACTGGGGTGGGTTGCTTGCCTTTGTTAGACAATGCTTCTACATCTTCGGCGACAATGCGTCCGTGGGGGCCACTACCTTGGAGTGTAGTCAAATCAACTTTGAGTTCTTTGGCTAACTTGCGGGCACGAGGTGAAGCGACAAGCCTTACTTCTTTGTGGTTAGAACCGTTTTGAGACGCTAAGGCAGGTGTGGCGACTGAGGCTGTGACAGCAGCTGGTTTAGGGGAAGAGGTAGGAGTAGCAGCCGCACCGCCAGAATTGGCAAGAGATTTTGCTTGTTCAATTTCAGCTTCCGTTTCGGCGATAAAGGCGATCGCAGATCCTACCGGGGCAGTTTCACCAGCTTCAACTATGATATGGGCAAGAAAGCCTTCATAGAAGGTTTCTACATCCATATCTGCCTTATCTGACTCTACAACCACCACTGTTTCGCCTTTTTCCACTTTGTCCCCTGGCGATTTCACCCAGGAGACGATTTTGCCTTCCGTCATGGTGGAACTCAGCGCCGGCATAAATACTTCGTGAATGCTCATAGGGTGGTTTGGAAATCAATGGTTTATGGACTTTAACAGTTTTTGTCAGATCGAATTGTATCTTGATGGGAGAGTTTTAGACTGTTTATATTTTAGGTTGGGGATTGGGCATTGGGCATTGGGCATGGGGCATTGGGTATGGGGCATTGGGTATTAGCTTTTCACTAATGACTAATGACTAATGACTAACCGATTGACTCTAGGAACCTAAATATAGCTTAGAAGTCTATAATACAGAGCTATCCTCTATGGTTAGCCAATATCTGGATCTTGTTTTAGTCATTGACTTGCAAAAACCACCACGAGTTTCTCAAAGATTAAATGGGATTGCTATTTAATATTTCTCATAACCACTACTTAAGATACAAGAGTTTCTCACAGAAAGAGGATATAGCATGTAGTTCAATCTAGAATTCAAAATTGGTAATAAACCTATTTGAAATTCCTGTTTACTTTTATGTTGGCAAAGCTAAAATTCTTTTTGATTGTAATATTAAGTATCTCTGCCACGGCTGGTGCTGGAGTTTATATTATTCAGCACCAGCAATCTGCACCGATTGTTGAGACTAGTGATGAGCAAACCCAGCAAATGGGAGCAGTACATCAGTCTCAGGAAGTTGCAACATTCTCAGAGCGTTCCGATTATCAAACTATACCTTTAGAAAAACTTAACTCATCTCTCCAAGGCAGTAATCCTACTACCCTCGCCCTGAATGCCTTTGAGGAGATAGCAGTGGGAGGATCGCGAAAGATAGAGGTAGTTTATCCGCAACCAAATCAGGCGTTAGTGACGATTACGCAAATCAAGCGGGGTAATAATTCAGTTGGGACGGTTAAATATCGAGCGGAGATGACAACCTTTGGGCGATCGCTTTTTATTAGCTCACCTCCAGTGTGGCAAATCGTTTGGGCTGGCTCCCAGGTGGAATGTTGGGCTGGGAGCCGCTCTCACACTAAGTTAAATCACATATGTCATTAGTCATTAGTCATTGGTCATTAGTCACAAAATAAATGACAAAGGACAAATGACAACGGACAAATGACAAATGACAAATTTAAATGTCGCCGCGAATTTCTTCTACAACGCCATCGCGCAGAACGATTTCGACTTGCATTTTGCTAATCAGGTTATCACCGGTTTCCACCCGGAAAAAGCCTTCCATTTGGAATTGGTTGACTTCCTGATCTTGCTGGAGAAACTGCACTTGCTGGAGATTTTGCAGCAACTGATTTTTTTGCTCCAAAAATTCACTTTTCTTTTGATTGACTTGGAGTTGGATATTGTCAATTTGTTGGAGGGTCTGGGGGCCAGGTGGTTGCAGACTCTGCTTTTGAATTGCCGCGATCGCTCTTTGTCCTTCTACGTCTAGCTGTTGCAGTTGCTGATCGAGTTGATTGATCTGGGTTTGCAGCTGCTGTTGTACTTCCTCTTTCCAGAGAGGAGTCACAATGACTTTGACGTTAACGACGCGTTTCAGAAGCAAATTAGATTTGGAGACATCCATAAATATTTCACGTTCACTCTTTACAGTTAGCAGGTGGAATGATCAGGCAAACATGCCGTCAATAATATCGCGATAGCGTTCCGTGACGACATGTCGGCGAACTTTTAGTGTTTGGGTCATCAAGCCATTTTCGATGGAAAACGGTTCCAGGATGAGTTTAAACGTTCCGATGCGGTCATCCGGTCGATAGCCTGGACGATTTTGGACTTCCCGATTCAATTCTTGGCGAAATAAATCCTGGATCATTCTACTCTCGAAGTCAATTTTTTGACTATCTGAGGAAGTCACTTGATTGTTGGGCGTATCCAGCGTTAGATTTTGACTTGCTGCCCATTTTTCTAAGGCTTCGACATTGGGGACAATTAAGGCTCCCAGGTTGCGCCGATCTTGACCGACGAGCATAATTTGATCGATGTAGGGCGATCGCAAACACACATCTTCGATCGGCTGTGGCTCGATGTTTTCCCCGTTCGTCAATACAATCGTATCTTTTGCTCTGCCAGTTAGCACTAAGTCGTATTCTGGTGTCAGCCAACCCAAATCGCCGCTATCAAACCAACCTTCAGCATCAATTGCTTTCGCTGTCGCTTCAGGATTTTGGTAATAGCCTTGCATAATCTGCGGGCCCCTCAACAATACTAAGCCTCGCTTCTCTGTTGGTAAAGGCGCTTTTGTTTCAGGATCGACGATTTTAGCTTCTGTAGCCGGGAGTGGTAGCCCTGATGCGCCAATCAAATTCCGCCAAGGACGCCGTACATGGGTGACAGGAGAAGTTTCTGTCAAGCCATAGCCTTGTAAAATCTGCACGCCAATAATTTCAAAGAAATTATCTATGTGTCTGGGAAGCGCACCGCCACCGCTAATCATCTGCTTAACTTGTCCTCCTGTGGCTTCGCGCACTTTGGCATAAACCAGTCGTTCTCCCAAGGCATGGAGGGGTAATAAAGCTGATGCTTGGATCTTAGCTGCTAATCGTTCGACGGCTGAAGCATGAAGATTATTTAAATCCAATCCCTGAGCAACTCGCCGCGCTTTAATATATTTTTCGCTCATGCCCATTAAAAATTTAATTAGGCGTTGCTTTTTGGCTGGTTGTTCGCGGAACTGTTTTTGCACTCCTTCATAAATCGATTCCCACAGGCGAGGTACACCTACCATGTAGTTGGGTTTAAATTGTCTCAAATCCCCTTTCACAGAGCGCAAGTTGGTATAAACTTGCGTGCAACCTTGAGATAGTAGGTAATATTCAACAGTCCGTTCGTAGCTGTGCCACGAAGGTAAGATACTGAGAACCATATCGCCCGGCTTTGGCTGCAATACTGTGCCAAATGTTGTAACTTGGTGCATCAAATTGCTATAAGACAGCATCACACCCTTGGGTTTGCCTGTGGTGCCAGAGGTATAAATTAGAGTTGCTAGAGCATCACGATTTTGCTTAACTGGCACAAAATTATGATTTGCCCCAATTTCGAGCAACTGCGAAAAGTTCAGTACCTTTAGGGTTTGGTCTACAGGTGGTGCTTCATCCGAAAGTAAGATCGCAAACTGAATTGGTAAATCGTTGAGGCGATCTTGCAGTTTTTTAAGTGTCTTTAAATCTTCAACTACTATTGCTGTACTGCCACTATTAGCGATGATAAACAGCAGTTCTTCTTTTTCCGCTTGGGAGCTACGCACCGCATCAACGGCTCCAGCAGTCATTATCCCTTGATCGGCAATAAACCAGCGAGGACTGTTGTCGGAAATTAAGGAAATGCGATCGCCTTCCTTTACTCCCAACGCCTGTAAACCAGCAGCAAATAGTTGCATTTGCTCTGCCAACTGGGTATAAGT
>NZ_JADEXF010000210.1 GCF_015207245.1 Nostoc cf. edaphicum LEGE 07299 | reverse complement strand
CCCTAACCCTCCCCTTGGAAAGGAGAGGGAACTGGATTTTCTTGTTTCCTTTATAAGGGGGGATTAAGGGGGGTAAAACGCCTGTGGAATAAGCAGCATTTGAGCTTAAGTTGACACCAATGACAGCTAGCTGTGCGCCCCTACTCACTTTGACAGTCAAAGTTGTAACGGAGGATTCATGCAAATTCATCATCTCAATTGCGGCTGTATGTGCCCGATTGGTGGGGCCCTCTTCGATGGCTTCAGTCGCGGCCCAAAGGCTCACCTTGTCTGCCACTGTCTGCTGATCGAGACAGAGCAGGGACTTGTTCTGATTGATACCGGCTTCGGACTGCGCGATATCAATTCGCCTTACTCCCGCCTCAGCCCGTTTTTCATTCATTTCAATGGCGTCCAGTTCGATAAAAAATACACAGCAGTCGATCAAATTGAGAAGTTGGGATTTTCCGCGCGGGATGTGCGTCATATTGTGCTGACTCACCTTGATTTCGATCATGCTGGTGGTCTGGAAGATTTCCCGGAAGCAACCGTACACTTAATGCAGACTGAGATGGAAACCGCCCAGGATCGGCATGGCTTCATCGCCAGACGGCGCTATCGTCCAGAACAGTGGGACGAGGTTAAGCACTGGAAGTATTATTCGGCGGGAGGCGAACCTTGGTTCGGTTTTGAAGCAGTACGTAACCTCGACGGACTACCGCCAGAGATTCTCCTCATTCCCCTTGTTGGTCACACGCGGGGCCATGCTGGTATTGCCATTGATACACCAGAGGGTTGGCTTCTCCACGCAGGTGATGCTTACTTTTATCGGCACGAGATGGACTCAGCCAAAAGACGCTGCACGCCAGGTTTACGCGCTTACCAATGGATGATGGAAGTAGATCGCCAGGCTCGATTGCTCAATCAAGATCGGCTACGGGCATTATCAAGCGATCGCAATAAGGATGTACGCCTGTTCTGTAGTCATGATGCTGTCGAGTTCAAAGCATTCACTGACCAATCTAGCGTTCAAAACGAGAAAGTTCATCATTGAAGAGTCTTACAGAAGGGGCAATAATGCTCCTGCTTCCTAGTACCATCTCTATAGCAATCCTAAAATAAGTTGTGAAAATCGAGAGACTTAGATCCCCGACTTCTCAAAGGAGTCGGGGATCTTATTGTTCATGACTGATTTAGGAAAGCTCTAAAATTCAGAAATGCTAATGAAAAAAGAGCGGTAACAATCCTAAATCAGTAGTGAAAATCTCTATTTCGCCGCTCTCTGTGTTCTCTGCGCCTCTGCGGTAGCCTGCGGCAAGCCGCTTTGCGTCTACGATTAAAAAATATTTTTCGTTAAAGAGAGAGAAATAGAAAATTTAATGAATGATTTAGAACTGCGATCGCATCTGCTGCACTTTAGGTTTTATCCTAAAAAAGTGTTAGCTAAAACCTGCAAAAGGAAATCTATCTGTGAAAAAAACTTTGTTTCTCAGTCCTCCTTCCTTCGATAGGTTTGATGGTGGTGCAGGTTCCCGATACCAAGCCAAGCGCGAAATTACTTCCTTCTGGTATCCGACATGGCTAGCGCAACCCGCAGCCCTTGTGCCTGGTAGCAAGCTTATTGATGCACCCCCACACGGTCAAACAGTAGAAGATGTCATCGAAATTGCTCAAGATTACGAGCTAATTATCATGCACACCAGCACGCCTTCGCTGGCTAATGATGTGAAGTGTGCCGAAACAATCAAAGCTCAAAACCCTGATGTCAAGATTGGCTTAATTGGAGCGCACGTAGCAGTATTACCAGAACAGACGCTGGTTGAAAACCCAATCATTGACTTTGTGTGTCGTCACGAATTTGACTATACCTGCAAAGAAATAGCCGAAGATAAATCTTGGGAAGAAATCACAGGTTTAAGCTACCGCGATCGCCAGGGTAATATCCATCATAATCAAGATCGTCCCTTGATTCACGATTGGGATTCGATGCCCAGTGTATTGCCGATTTATCACCGCGATCTAGATATTACCAAATACTTTATTGGCTACTTATTGCATCCATACATTTCCTTTTATACTGGGCGAGGCTGTCCGGCAAAATGTACCTTCTGTCTTTGGCCGCAAACAATTGGTGGACACTTATACCGCACAAAAAGCCCCGAAGCTGTTGGGCGTGAAATGGAAGAAGCGAAAGCGATCTTCGGTGACAAAGTGCGGGAATATATGTTTGATGATGACACATTTACTATAGACAAACATCGAGCGATCGCAATTAGCGAACATCTGCGGCGACTCAAGCTGACTTGGAGTTGCAACGCCCGTGCAAATCTAGATTATGACACTCTTAAACAACTACGTAATAATGGCTTACGCCTACTATTAGTCGGATTTGAATCTGGAAATCAGCAAATTTTAGATGGGATTAAGAAAGGAATCAAGCTGGAAGTAGCGCGAAAGTTTATGGAAAATTGTCATAAACTTGGCATTACCGTACACGGCACATTTATTATTGGTTTACCCGATGAAACCCAAAAAACAATTGAAGAAACAGTCCGGTTTGCTTGCGAGATTAGTCCGCATACAATTCAGGTTTCTATAGCAGCTCCATATCCTGGAACAGAACTTTATCGTCAAGCACAAGAAAATAATTGGTTTAGCAACAGTTCTTTAGTTGCTAGTTCTGGAATTCAAATGTCTACACTGCAATATCCAAATCTCTCCAGTGCTGAAATTGAGGATGCAGTTGAAAGGATGTATCGGAAGTTTTACTTCCGTCCCAGAGCGATTATTCCAATTGTTGGTGAAATGCTCACCGATCCCCAAATGTTAGTGCGTCGCTTGCGTGAAGGGCGGGAATTTTTCTCTTACTTAAAAGATCGTCGTACCCAAGGGACAGTAAAAGCAGAATCAGTAGTTGTTGGTTAGTTGTCAATACGCTTCAGTTAAGAAGAATCGTAGGTTGGGTTGAACGAAGTGAAACCCAACAAAGGCTTGATAATGTTGGGTTTCGTTCCTCAACCCAACCTACACCAGTTTTATGTTTTAGCCTTAACTGAACCGTATTGGGTTAGTTGTTGGTTATTTTTATAGAGGAATTGACGATAACCCAGCCAAATAAGTAAATGCACAAAAATAATTTACTGGCTATGTTTGCATCTACATTCTTAACAAATCTTCAGGCGATCGCTAGTAATTTTCTTCTAATTTTGTGCATACCATCTGTATTATTTTATTGCTATGCAATTTATGCAGCAATAAGTTTTTTTGCTGCTCCCCAGGCAGTTAATCAAGAGTTTCATCCACCTGTTAGTATTCTCAAACCCATTTGTGGACTTGATAGGGATGCTTATGAAAACCTAGCCTCATTTTGTCAACAGAACTATCCAAAATATCAAATCATCTTTGCTGTGCGAAACTCTCAAGACCCTTGCATAGAGGTTGTAGATAAAATAATCCAGAATTTTTCAGATTTGGATATTTTGTTGATTGTAAGCGATCGCGTCATCGGTACAAACCTGAAAGTTAGCAATTTGGCCAATGCTGCAACCAAAGCTAAATACGAAATTTTAGTCCTTGCTGATAGTGACATCCGAGTTGGAACAGACTATTTGCAAAGAGTTATCCAGCCATTGCAAGACGAAAGCGTGGGTGTCGTTACTTGTATGTATCGATCCTTAACTCAAGGATGGATATCGATATTAGAGGCTATTAATACTACTACTGAGTTTCATGCTGCGGTTTTAGTTAGCAACATCAAGGAAAATGGTATAAAATATGCCTTTGGTTGCACCATTGCCATCCCTAAAAAAGTATTAGAAGCCATCGGTGGATTTGAAGCAATTGCAGATTATCTGGCAGATGATTTCCAACTTGGCTATCTACCTGTCCAAGCAGGTTACAAAGTTGTGCTTTCCGATTACATAGTTGAACATCTACATAAAAGCAACACCTTAATTGATGTCATCAAGCGCCAGATTCGTTGGGCGTTTTGTAAACGAGTTTCTCGTCCTTGGGGTTATCTAGGACTAATTTTTACCTATGGTATCGTTACCAGCTTGCTGCTGCTGATTGCCACTAATGGTTCAATAATAGGATGGCTAGGACTATGTATTTGTTGGGTAACAAGATTGGTGATGGCTTGGGTTGTTGGTACTATCAGTTTGAAAGATCCAATAGTCAAAAAGTTTCTGTGGCTGGTTCCTGGGTGCGACTTGTTAAGCTTTGTTATTTGGTGTTTTGGCTTTATTGGCAACACTATGGAGTGGCGGGGACAACAACTGAAGCTAACTAAAGATGGAAAGCTATTAGTACCAGAAGACAAAAATGATGAATTATCAATCAAGGTTTTGACTAAGAAAGGCGCATAGCAGTGCATAGGTGTCAACTTAACGTGAAAGCCAGCCTAGAACCAGCTTTTACATATTGTCTCGTTCCCAGTCGGAGACTGGGAATGCTGTCCTAGAGGCTCCGCCTCCCTTGCTGGCGGCAGAACCGCAATTGAAGTGCATTTCCAGCCCAGAGGTTGGAAACGGGATTTGGAAAGGTTTTGACTAATAGGGGCGCATAGCAGTGCTGCCCTAGCGTATGTTGCATCCAGATCAGAACCGCTATATATATATTCCAAGACCAGATCAAATTTAACTTCATCTATGACCACAAAGCCTTGGGATGCTCAACTTGCTTACTGGCTAATTAAACCTCTAAAAGACAGTTGGGTAAACCCCAATCATCTTACTACAGTGCGGCTTTTGACAGGGTTGGCAGCGGCTGTCGCCCTCGCAGTTGGTGATCTCATTTGGGTTAACATTGGGGCATGGCTATTTGCTTTATCTAACTTTCTCGATCATACAGACGGTGAATTAGCTCGTTTGAGTGGGAAAAGCAGCAAATGGGGACATCAATATGACCTTGCTAGTGATGCCATCATCCATATTTTATTGTTTGTGTGTATTGGATATGGTCTTAGGGAGGGAAAATTTGGTTGGTGGGCGTTGGCGATGGGGATAGTATCTGGCGTGTCTGTTGCTTGCATCTTTCATTTGCGAAACCAAATGGAACAACGTTTAGGTAAAGACGCCAGCCGTCAACCAAATTTCGCCGGCTTTGACATTGAAGACGTGCTGTATTTGTTTCCTATAGTTCCCTTACTGAATGGACTAGAGCCGTTATTAATGGCAGCGACAATTGGAGCGCCAACCTTTGGTATATGGGTAATTTGGCAATTTTGGACACTCCCGCAATCTGAATCAAACTAGATTAAAACTTACGCACAGGTAACGAAAAATCGAACCACAGAGGCACAGAGAACACGGAGGAACTGTATGATATGAAGCCCCAACCTGATGAACTTCATACTTATCCATGAAAATTTTCTTAACCTCAAACTGTGTAAGATAACCTACGCCACTGTCCCTAATATTCCATTTAGTAGCAATTTCCTGGGCATAGTGCTCGTTTGTAACGGGGTAAAAAATTGGCTGTTCAGGTAGTCTCGGCGGCCATTTGGTGTAGTCGCTTTGTTTAACCAGTTCTAGCTCTTTTGGTCCAGTAGGGCGATACAGAGTTACTGTTTCTTCCATGTTAAGAATTAGTTAATAAACGTTGAATTGAGCAAAATACAGTCATTATAAAATACTGGGAAAATTTCCAGATTTACTGGTGTCTAAGCTACTGTTGGTGATTTGACGATGAAGGCAATTATCTTAGCTGCTGGCGTTGGACGACGCTTAGGTAAAGACGGGCAAATCCAACCCAAATGCTTACTGAAATTTAACGGCAAATCTCTACTAGAGCGCCATTTTAACTATCTCCGTCATTACCAAATTGATGAAGTAGTGATTGCTGTGGGTTATCAAGCAGAAAGAATTCAGGATGAAATCAAAGGATTAGGAGCCGAAAGTTGGGTCAGTACAATTTATAATCCTGACTACACCAAAGGCAGTACGATCAGCCTTTGGACTGTACGTCAGCATTTAGTTGCTGGCGATGACATATTATTAATGGATGCAGATGTATTGTGCGATCGCCGCATCATCGAACGATTGGTAAAGACAAATATCCCCAACAGCTTTTTATTAGATCGGGATTTTGAACCGGGAGATGAACCCGTAAAGCTTTGTGTTAGAGATAATTATTTCGTGGAGTTTCGTAAACAAGTAGTTCCTGGTTTAGCTTATGATTTTGCGGGTGAGTCAGTAGGATTCTTTCGTTTTGAAAGTCCTGTTGCTCGCCGTCTTGCGATTCGCACAGAACAATATGTTGCAGACGGACGCGATAATGAACCTTATGAAGAAGTAATTCGGGATCTGCTCTTAGAAACTCCAGAAACATTTGGCTACGAAGATATTACTGGATTACCTTGGCTCGAAATCGATTTTCCCCAGGATATTCAACGCGCCCAAAACGAGATTTTACCTCAAATAGAAGTCGCAGAAAATGTCTGAAAATATCTTCATTTATAGCGGTTCTCGTTTAGATACATTACAGTTTGACCTCTCTCCAAAC
>NZ_JADEXF010000209.1 GCF_015207245.1 Nostoc cf. edaphicum LEGE 07299 | reverse complement strand
CCAGAGTACCTACATCTTTGACTCCCAGCATATTAGCATCACCTTTGAGGGAATGCGCCTCTCGCATCAAGGCTTCCAGGACAGCCAGATCGTCGGGATGGTTTTCCAGATGCAGCAATCCATCATCCAGATTTTGCAGATGTTCTTCGCTGGCTACTTTGAAAACGTCTCTCAGTTCTTCATCATCGATGATCATAGTTTTAAGTAGTTAGAGGTTGAGCGACTAAATGGTTGCCTTGAGTGCTTGCGCTGACTCGTTTAGTTGTTGAGTACCAGAGCGGATCTGGCTAATGCCACTAGCAGTTTCACGCGCAGCAATATTCAGGTCATTCATGGCAGAGACAATTTGCTGAATAGCGATCGCTTGCTGGTTGATATTGAGTGAAATCTGTTGACTGTTGATGACAATATTATTCACTGCACCTTCTACACCAGCAAAGGATTCTGACGTTTCCTGGGCAATTCGCGTCCCTTCTTCCACAGTTTTAGTGCCTTCATGGGTGACAACGACAGTGATGTTGATGGCAGATTGAATGTCGCCTACCAAGGTGCTGATCTTTTCGGTTGATTTTTTGCTCTGGTCTGCTAATTTGCGAATTTCAGCAGCGACAACGGCAAAGCCTTTACCATGCTCCCCTGCCCGGACTGCTTCTACAGCCGCATTTAACGCCAACATATTAGTCTGACTTGCCAACTCGCCCACCAGGAGATACTGTCAATCTGCTTGGTTTGTTCATTTAAGCGTGTGATATGCTCCGCAATGGCTCCGACTTTCTGCTGTAGGGTTTCCATGCCCTTGAGGGTGCGTTTTACAGCATCAGCACCGTTACCGGCAAGGGTCAATGCCTGTCGTGCGCCTGCTACCGCCGATTCTGCCTGTTCGGCTGACTGCTGCGATGAGGCTCCCAATTCATCGATGGTGGTAGTGGTTTGATTGACAGAAGTTGCCTGCCGAGTCGCAGTCCGTTCTTGCTGCTCAACCGTAGCGGCGATTTCATTGGTAGAGGCAGCCATTGTTTGAACAATTTGAGCAATTTTGCCTGTCAACGGTTTAGCAATTTTGTTACTCAGAAAAAATCCTAGTAAGATTGCCCCCAGAGGCCCAGCAATAATACCAGTAACCACCCAACCTGTGGTCAAGCGAGTATCGTTACCGGCGGCTTTATTTGCATCTTCAGCAGTATCCTGATTAATTCTGATAGAGTTTGTCCTCGTCGCGGGTGCGAGACGTGGCTTCATATTCCTCAAGACCTACGTCAATTTGCTTCCAGGCTGCCTGCATTCGATTTAACTCAGACTGTTTGGCCGCGGAGGGTAGTTCGGGGTTGATAATCGCTCGCTCTGCCGACTGGATCTGGGTCTGCCCTTCATTAACTCTCCATAATCCGTCGATGCTGGGAAGGCTGTTATTACTAAGGGTGTCGATATGGCTGCTTAATTGATGAGTACCCCGCCAGCCGAAAAACCCTACGACCAAAACGACACCGCCCATCAGCAAAAATGAACCCATCAATCGTCCATGCAGAGACATATTTTTTAACATAGACTGTAACTCCAATATATTTTTAGACAACGGCTTTTAGTTCTTGGGCACCATCATTCAGTCGTTGGGTGCTGACTTTAATTTGACTAATGCCAGAGGCGGTTTCCCTGGCGGCAATATTAAGCGAGTTCATGGCTTCTACCACCTGTTGCACCGCGATCGCTTGTTGATTGGAGGTCAGGGAAATTTGCTGACCATTCACCGCGATCGTTTTGATGGCATCCACAATCTTTTCTACGGTTTTCGTACCTTCATCAGTCACAATAACGGTGGAATTGGTCGATTTTTGAATGTCTAAGACCAGTACATTAATTTTTTCAGCCGATCGCTTACTCTGGTCTGCCAGTTTGCGAATTTCGGCAGCAACAACCGCAAAGCCTTTGCCGTGTTCCCCGGCTCGCACCGCTTCTACTGCCGCGTTGAGCGCCAGCATATTAGTTTGAGTGGCCAGGTCACTAACCAGGGTGGAGATCGTGCCGATTTGATTAGTTTGTTCGCTTAGATGGAGAATTTGGGCGGCAATGTCGCCTACTTTCTCGCGTAGACTCGATTTGCTGAACTGACCCTCTTGAGTGCGACCGTCTACCAGCAACAACACCTGCCGCGCCACTGCGGCTGAGGCTTCTGCTTGTTCTGCAGACTGACGCGAGGAAGCCGCCAACTCATCCATTGTGGTGGTGGTTTGGTTGACAGAACTAGCTTGTTGCATGGTGGTGCGTTCTTGCTGCTCGATTGTTGTAGCAATTTCGGTTGTAGAAGCCGCGATCGCGTTAGCGACCTGGGTAATCGGTCGTACAATTCCACGGGCAATGAAGAACAACACGAATGAACCGAATAAGATCGCGATCGTGGTTCCTCCCAAGGAAACCAAGTCTGCCAGGTATGCTGCCTGCTTTGCTGTCTGTTGCCTATCAGCCAGCAATCGTTCCTCAACCTGCGTCATTTCTGCCAATTTGGCCCGAATCTCATCCATGATTTGCTTGCCTTTATTAGAAAGGATGAGATTCAGGGCTTCCTGGCGTTTTCCCTGCTGTGTCAACTCAATGGTTTCAGCAAGTTCTACCATTTTGTCTTTTGCCAATTGCTTGACCTGATTCAACCGTGTAACTTGTTCTGGGTTATCCTGAATCAGCTTGTTGACCTCATCAAAGGTTTTCTCAAAATTGGCAACGGATGTGTTGTAAGGCTCCAAATAGTTCGCCTTTTGGGTGAGAATAAAGCCACGCTGTCCGGTTTCGGCATCGAGCAGAAACTTGGTAATATCCTCCAGATCCCCCTCAACCTGATAGGTATGGCTGACCCAGCCATTGGACTCCACTAACTTGTTGGTCGTGAGCTTGGAGACAATGCCAATCACAACCATGACTACAAATACTGAACCAAACCCAAACGTAACAACCCGACCGAGCTTGAAATTGTATTGCATATTAGACCTCTTCATTGACAACCAACACTTCTGAATTCAGCAGTTTGGACAAATTGATGATGCTCATCATCCGATCGCGATAAGGTGCAACACCCTGGAGATAGTCGTCCTTGGCAGAATGCAGGGCAATTGGAGGGGTGGTCATTTGGGAAGGATGGATATACGTCACATCAAAAATGTCATCCACGGCAATGCCCGCCACTCGTTGATCCAGACGCACGACAACGGCTTGCTGATGCGATGGGCTACGCCCCGCCGTAGGCGATCGCACCCCATTCATGGGCAGATCGACCACATTATTGATGTTAATTAAGGTGACAATTTCGCCCCGCAAGTTGATGTTGCCAACAATGTGCGGCGGACAGCAGGGAATCGGGGTAATCTTGTGAATCTCGGTAAACTCATGCACCGTTTCCAAGCCAAACCCGAAGTACTCACCCCCCAACCCCACAACCGCTAGAGGCAAAAGCGACGCCGAATCTTCGTCATCAATCGAACATCGGAGAGCTTCAGTTCGCTCTTGCAAAATCTGTCGCTCCTGCGAATCGAAATGATCGTATAAGCCTTGATTTAGGGCTGAATCAGAGGAATGTTTTAGTGCGTCATTGACTGAGCCGTTGTTAAAATCAGAATTTAGATTGAAAACAGTCTCTAGAAAGGCGTGTTGCACCAACAGTTCGGGATTGAGCAATGTAACGATGCCCTCGTCAACGTTGGCAATGCCAGTCAGCAATCTATCCTGCAAACTCTCTTTCGATTGACTACAAACATTGGCAGCGATCCGATCGGGTGCGATCGCTTGTACACTATCCACTTGATTGACGATGATTCCGATTCGTTGAGTTTGCCACTCCAGGACAATCATGCTGTCAGTCAATTGAAAAGGGGGACGTGCTTGTTCTAAACGGTGATATAAATCCATCACGGGGAGAAACTTCCCTCGCAGGTTAATCACGCCTAAAATTGTGCTGGGAGTTTGTGCGATCGCAGTCACTTCTGGCAGAAAGAAGAGTTCTTGCACGGCTGTAGCCGGAATGCCATAGCGTGAGTGATTAAGGTTAAACATTAAATAAGATTCATAGCTCATAACTAGTTGAATTTAAGTGCTTAAGAACGTGTGCTTGTAATTCAGCAGTGGTTTGCTGGTTATGGGAATCGATCGCTTGTTGGGGTAGATTTTGCAAAATCTCTAGAAGCGATCGCCAGGTTTTTTGAGCCTGTTTTTCATTTCCCTCTCGTTCGTATATAGAACCCAATTCCAGGTGAGCAGTAACAGAATTAGGAGCGAGATAAATAATACGTTTTAAGAATAATTTCGCACTGTCGCGCTCTCCTTGCTCTTCGGCAATTTGAGCCAACAAATGATAAGGTTCGATCGCCAATGGGCTGATCTGGAGTGCCTGCTGACACGCCTGATTTGCCTGGGAGTAATCGCCAAGATTCGCGTAAGCTTCTGCCATCAAACAATATGCCTGAAAGTGTTGGGGGGCTTGAGCAATAAGTTGCTGCGCTATTTGAATGACATCGGCATAAGCTTTTTGAATTAGCGATTCCTTGGCTGTATCTAAAAGAGTTTGAGTGTTTGCACTCACGTCGAAGCCCGTCCCCAAGCTTGGGAGAGAGGGCGAAGAAATTTTGGTTTCCCTGCTCTCAATGGCAGCAGGTGTTATGGTATTCAAGATTTTGCTTTGCTCGTTGAGCGAGGTATGCCTTTGATAAACCGCAGATTGCGGAAAATTTTTGACTTGAAACGGTTCAGTTTTTTGTCCGTGTAATTCTGTGTGCCCTGTAAGCAGAAACCCTCCCGGTGTTAGAGAGCAGTAAAACTTGCTTATAATTTGTGCGATCGCCTTGAAGTCAAAATAAATAAACACATTGCGGCAAATAATCAAATCGAAATCGTGAATCCTGGACGCGTAAGCGGGATAATTATCCTGCATTAGGTTTCCAGGTTGAAATTTGACCATTGCTCGAATAGCAGAATCGATTTTCCAACCTTTTTTGTGGGATTGAAAGTAGCGATTTTTGATCTCTGGAGTAGTTGTCCGAAAAGACCAATCGCTGTAAATTCCTTGTTGAGCCAGTGCGATCGCGGGTTGATTAATATCTGTGCCTAAAATCAGAATGTCCCATGCCTGATTGTCAGGGATCAGTTCCTTCACCAGAATGGCAAGTGAGTAAGCTTCTTCACCACTCGAACACCCGGCACTCCAAAGCCGTAATGTCGGCCGATAAAATTCTCCATTAGCAGCGTTGCGCTGAGTTAAACCAAGCTCCCGTTTGTGCTCGATTAACTCTGGGAGCAGCTGATTTTTGAGCAGCGACATCTGCCCCTGATCCCGAAAAAAATAAGTTTCAGTGACAGTGAATAAAGAGATTAGTTCTTGCCACTCTGTTGCACCAGGAACTAATTGATTTCTTGCCACCAAGAACTGATAGTAATCATGGAGCGAGCATAATCCCAGCGCCCGGATGCGAGTTAAAAGATTTTTCTTTAATGTATCTTGATAGTGTGGCTTGATGTGAATGCCGAATGTATCAGCAATCAGAGCAACCATCTGTGACAAACTAAAGTCTTCACTGTATTGAGAATTAGGTTCAAGTAAAGTGGAGCGATCGCTGCTTATCTGATTCATCACTACATGATTTTTGGGCGGATAGGCTTAGGTTTCCCATTTCAACTACCGTTACATCTATTTGATGGCATCAGCTTGGAAAAAGGTTTTTTGTATATTCGCTCTAAAAGCAGGGCTGCTTCATTCCCTAAAACAGGTAAAATAGCTAGTATTGAGGGGATAAAAAATTATGAGTGCCAATCAGATTGAAGCAGGAATCACGACACTTCCAGTGGTGTGAGGTTCAATCTCTACATTGCCAAAAAAACTTGTCAGTCAATTATAGAAACTGGCAACGATTACGTAGTTGCCGTTAATGTACAAAGGTTCCTCTAAGTCAAAAAACCTCCGTAGGGTTTTTTGCTTCACACCATTTTTTATAAATTTAATTCGGTACATCCTGCAATACGATTGAGATACACAGATTAGAAGTATCTCTCTATGCCAGCGCTGAAAAATTACATTGCTTTTGGACTGATAAAAGATGATGGCAACTTTAGAAGTCAAATACAACGACACTTAGTAGTGTTAAAAATCACAACTGGCAATAGTAAAATTAATTAAACTTACTGCTAATTCCTCTAAAAACAACTTATGCAACACTTTTTATTAACTTGGCTCGGTACTGCGGTGGCGTTATTGATAACTTCTAAAATTGTTGATGGCTTCATTGTCAATAATTTTGTTGTAGCCCTTGTTGCCGCAGGGATTATTGGGTTAGTTAATGCCTTTATCAGACCAATTTTGCGGATTTTGACATTTCCGATTACCTTACTCACCTTTGGTTTATTTACATTTGTGATCAACGCCTTAACTCTTTGGCTGGCAAGTGGACTAACTCCTGGTACCGGTTTTGAGATTAAGGGCTTTTTACCTGCTTTGTTAGGTTCAATTGTGCTA
>NZ_JADEXF010000208.1 GCF_015207245.1 Nostoc cf. edaphicum LEGE 07299 | reverse complement strand
CCTTTCCACAGTCCAAAAAGCCGATCAAATTGCCGTATTAGATCAAGGACAGGTGGTAGAAGTGGGAACCCATGAAACACTTTTACAAAAAGGTGGTTACTACTCACGCCTGTACTCAATGCAATTTGCCGATCAGACTGAAGTTTCCACCAAAACTAATCCTAGCTTTAACCGCATTTCTCACGAACTGCGTACAAGGCTTAACTCAATGATTGGTTTCCTGGGACTATTAGTTGACGATCTAGTAGACAATTCCCAAGAGCGCCAGGAATTAATTGACCAATCATACAACTCAGCTTTAAGAGTTCTCAACGCCATCGATCTATTCAGCGATGTGGTTAACCTGAAAATTAACTGGCAGTTATCGTCAGATATAGATCAAAATCAAGATGAACATAACCAGTATCAAAACTTTAGTCATATTTCGGATGAGTTTCGCACGCGTCTCTATCCTCTGATTAGCTCTCTGCGCTTGCTAGCCGATAAATTAGAATCTGAACCCCAAAAACAAAATCTACTAATTGCAGAATCTTATCAATCTGCTATTTACCTATTAGATGTATTAAAACTTTTTGAGAAGAAAATTTAATTTTAGTTAATGTCAGGAACAAAAATGCTTATACCACAATCTTTAAAAACCTATCATCCCCAAAAAAAATGATAAATTCTTCAAAGAAAAATCAATATATTTTTTACACCGGAGAACTATCATTAAAGCCGGACACAGCACACGAAATTCATGATGTTCTTTGTGCCAACGCAGCAGCTAACTTAGGCTACTCCTCAGTTTTAATTTATCAAGATAAAAAAAATTATTCTGTTAATCTACTATCGTTAATTTATCCTTATCAACCCAAAAAACCCGGCAAAGAATTTATAGAATTTTACGATGTTCAAGAAAAGCTCAAAATTGCGGCATTGCCAATGCCTTGGCCTATCGATCAAATCGGTGGTAAATTTACTAACTCCAGTACAGTAGTAACTAAATATTATTTACCAGTTCATATTCTGCCTCATACCAAGGTTGTCCATACGCGAGATTGGAATTTTGTTAAAGCCGCAGTCAAAAATAAAGTTCCTACAATCTATGAACGTCACTACTTTCAAGACCGGAAATTTGAGCAAGACATCATCCACAGCCCCTATTTTAAAATAGCCATAACTCAGTCAGAACCCATCCGGCAAAGCCTAATAGAGAATGGAATGCCACCAGAAAAAGTAGTTTGGCTACATAACGGATTCAATCAATCATTTTTAATCAGACAGCCCGAAGAAGCCGAAACGTGGCGGCAAGAATTGCTTATAAATGGACGTAAGCATTTAGTTGTCTATTCAGGCGCCTTGTATCCTTTCAAAGGAGTCGATCTCTTAATTGATTCTGCTAAAGAATTGCCAGAAATTCAGTTTATCATCACAGGAGGAACAGAAGCGCAAGTACAAGCATATCAACAAATAGCCAGAGATAAAAATGTCGAAAACGTTAAATTCTTAGGCTGGATACTTCCACGAGAACGATTAGTCAGCTTGTTTCAAGCAGCTGATATTTTGGTTCATCCTCACTGCGCTGGAAAATCAGCAGATTTCACGAATCCAGTTAAGTTTTTTCAGTACATGGCTGCTGGCACTCCTATAGTTGCAACTGAGATTCCACCTTTAATGGAATTCAAAACATCACCTTTGATTGCCAGTTGGTGTACACCAGATAACCCACAAAAACTTGCCCAATCTATTCAACATACTTTAGAAACCTATCCCAGAAAAATAGAGGGTTATGCAGCTAGTATAGATTTTGCCCAGCAATTTTCTTGGGAGAATAGAATTACCAAAATATTAAGCTACATAGAAGAAGATCGGCGTCCACCAATTTTATGTAATGAACAAAAATTAACTGAAAACTAACCGAATAAATAAGATTTATGACTATTAAAACTGTTGGCATGATTAGCAGCTATTCAGGTCTTGCTAAAAATAAAGATTGGTTATGGCAACAAACTCCGCACTACTTTGGTGTTTGGAACAACATCCAAATGTTGAAAATGGCACAAAAGCCAGACTTTATGTTGCTATATCAATTTGATTTTCCCCAAGTACCGCCACAAAAATCTTGGTTAGATAGTTTTCGCAAACCGCAGCAAAAACCAGTAGTAAATGTTGAATCTCTGCTGCGTGGTGTCAATAAAGAGCGGATTATTTATTTGCTCAGAGAACCGCCTTTAGATGAGGTTGTAAAAATAACTAATCATAATTATCAAGAAGCCCAGAAGTATTGCGGCTACGTTTCTGGCCCCGATGATTTTGCTCCTATTCCTGACTATATGCCTGCTATTTGGTATCACTCAAATTCATTTCAAGATTTAAATGAAATGCCACCGCCCCCAAAAGTTGCCCCATGTAGTTGGATTACTTCGGGAATTAGCCGCACAGCCAACCATCGCCAGCGTTTAGATTTTTTACAATCTTTGCAATCTAGTGGGATGAAATTTGATTTGTATGGGCGTAACTTACCAGAATGGGCGAACAGTTCGGGAGAACTAGGTAACAAATGGTATGGCATGGCACCATACTATTACAATTTGGCAATTGAAAACTATGCTGATAACAATTGGTATGTGAGTGAGAAACTTTGGGATAGTTTACTTGCTTGGTGTTTACCAATTTATTATGGTGGCCCAGCTGCTGATAAATTATTGCCACCGGGTAGTTTTTTGCGGTTGCCCAGTTTAGATGAAAAAGGCATTGCCTACATCCAAGAAGTGACAGCTACACCTGATGCTTGGTATGCTGCCAAAGATGCGATCGCAGAAGCACGTCAAATCATTTTACACAAATTAAACCTGCTTAACTGGTTATCAAACTTTGTTGAGAAACACTCATAAATTATGAATGGTATTTGTACCCTTGGCAATGATTATGTTTTCGATCAACTGGTGGCTTTGCTCAACAGTATTGATGTTATTTTAGGCCCAGAAACTCCTGTTTGTATCTATCCTTTTGACGATCGGACACAACGGATTGCTGATGAAATAGCTAAACGCCCGAATGTATTTCTTTATGACGACCAAGAATCAATCAACCGCTGGGATCAATTTATGCTAGCAGCAGCCCCAGAACGATTGAATCGGAGTAAATCCCGTCTTTATGGCGCTCACCGTCGTTTTTGCGCTTTCGATGGGCCATTCGAGAAGTTTATCTATTTAGATGCAGACACCTTGGTAATGAAGCCACTTGCAGCAGTGTTTGAAAAGCTAGATAGTTATGATTTTGTGGTCTACGATTTCCAATTTACAGACGTTAGTAAAATATATAATGTTAATTCTCCCAAATTACTAAAAGTTTTTGAGCAAAAACGCATTGATTCTGAAATATTTTGCTCAGGCTTTTATGGAGCCAAACAAGGACTATTTGACTCGGAAAAAAGAGATTGGTTAATATCACATTTACAAAATGGTGAGTCAGAAATTTTGTATGGCGGTGCTGGCGAACAACCATTAATCAACTATATGGTAATGAGGTCTAATCTTTCTATTTATAACTTTGCTTGGCAATTGCCAGATAATGAAAAAACAGGATGTTCTGCTAGCTCCAAACACTTCGAGGAACGAGAACATATTCTTTACGATCGCGGTAATCAACTAACTTATCTCCATTACATTGGGATTCCTCCTAATATCAATCAAGCAGTCTGTGCTGGAGAAAATATTGAGTTTCCCTATCGAGATTTATTTCTCTATTATCGTTACTTACACGAACCAGAAAAGCGTCCAGTATTTACCAGTCCTCCTAAAAATTATAATGACGCTCCAGTACCAAATTTACTTACCAGAGCTTTGCAAAAACTTAAGTTAATTAAACAAGGATAATTTATGAGTAGTGGTATTTATATCGTTGCCAATGACCGCGTTATCGATAATGCTATTGCTCTGCTCAATAGCATTCGTTACTATGACCCAGAAGTTCCCATTTATCTCATACCTTTTAATGACAATTATCACAAGGTAGCAGAACAGCTTGCTACCCTACACAACGTCCAAATTTTCCCAGATTTAGAACTTATTGATACATTTACCAAACGCATCGGCGAAATTTTTGACAGAAATTTCCTTGCCTTACCCAACAAAATGCGTAAATTGGTAGCGTGGTTTGGGCCTTTAGATGAATTTATTTATATTGATACGGATATTGTCGTTTTTGAAAAAATTGCCGATAATTTGGACAAACTTTCAGAAGTCGATTTCTTCTGCTGTGATTACCATTATGCTAATGAAAAGCTGCGAAATATTTTCTCCCCTTTTGTGAAAGAGCAGCAAATTTTTTCCGATACCCAACTTCAAGATGTTTTCAACAGCGGTTTTTGGGCTTCGAGAAAAGGAGTTATTACCGAACAACAAATGGATGAAGCTTTACGCGAGTGTGCAGCACATCGCGAATATTTCGATTTTTCTCAAGGAGTTACAGACCAACCAATTCTAAATTATCTTGTCCTCAAACTAATTTCTAAACGTGGAAATCTCGTTAAAATTCCTGGGGGAGGGCCTGGTAGTTGGGCCGGTTCGCGAAACTTCCAACAGCAAGATTACGCCCTGTATGACCGAGGACAACGACTCAAATATCTCCACTGGGCTGGTACGCGGATGAAAACTGGTAGTCCCTATTGGCAATTGTGGGAACACTATCGCTATCTGCATGAGGGTAAATTTGCCTTTATTCCCAAACTGACTCGCCGTTTATTTCCTTTTGTTTCTGCGCGTACTTAATATTAGGAGTATCCCAATGATTGATGGTATTTATATCCTAGCCAATGATGTTGTCTATGACCAATTAGTGGCGTTACTCAATAGTATGGAAGCTAATGCTGGTAGGAAAATTCCTATTTGTATAATTCCATATAATGAGCAGTTAGACAAAGTAAAGGCAGAGATTGCATCTAGAGATAATGTGACGCTATTTGAGGACTCTGTATCCATAGCTTACTGGGATAACTTTGCAACCCAAGTCTGGAAAAATCACTCAAGGGCACAAAAAACTTGGCGAAAATGGGGGCTTCCAGAACTTTATCGTCTACCAATGCATCGTAAGCTTTGTGGTTTAGATGGTCCCTTTGATAAATTTATTTATTTTGATGCAGATACGCTTCTTATGGGGCCTATAGACTATATATATGAAAAATTAGATAAATATGATTGGGTAACAAATGATTTTCAATATAAATCTGAATTGAAATATATTTTTGATGGTTCACCAGAACTTATACAGCAAATTTTTGACCAAGAAAAATTGCATTCTCATATATTTTGCGCCGGTTGGTTTGCAACTAAAAAACATATTTTTTCTCAAGCTACATTAGCAAACCTACTCGACAAATTACAGGCTAGTGAAGCTGATGTCATGGCTCTTGGTGGGCCTGACCAATCTTTATTTAACTACATGGTATTGAGAAGTGGAATTTCCTATTATAACTTTGCTTTTCATGACTGCGAACAGGCAACTGGCAACCATTGGAGTTCTCAATTTAATGTGGTAGATAACATCCTTTACGACCAAGGACGGCGGCTGACATATCTGCACTATATGAGTATAAGTTCACCACACTTTACTCAACTTTGCGCTGGTGAAGATGTCGATATTCCATATCGAGATATATTTTTGCATTATAGATATTTAAACTCACCAGAACAAAGACCCAAAAGCTTTAGGCGTGAGAGTCCGCTAATGCGTCTGCAAAAGACTACTACAAGTTTTTTCAATCGAAAAGTCAACAATATTAAGCTTAATTATCGTAATTTAAAGGATAAAATGACTAACTAATTAAGCAAAAGCGGACTAAAATGTTGTTTAATTTGCTTATCTATTGCCCACTTATCGGTAATAAAGATAATTTGAACGCAATTAAATATTGGAATGATGAAATTTCAGTAAAAAATAATTATTCACCACTAGATAACGATCTCATTTTTAATAAAGCATCATTCTTAGCGGTGAGTATTTATGCCGAATGTGTTTCTTGAAAGAGGGTTAAGGTGAATTCTAGTAATAAAACTACCATAGCCGTTGGTTTCGACTTCGCTCAACCAACTGAGTGGTCGAGATTTGAGCGTTCGCGTAGCGTCTCGCAGAGAAGTCAAAACTCGTCAACATAGGTATTTTTTTCATCAGAAATCATCTAAGAAAAAGAATCTAAATCTAAAGATTGCATACCTTCGCGTTGTATAAAGGTCATCATACTTCCCAACTGCAACCAAACTAGCAAACAAGTAAACAGACTAATTGGTAGACCAACTCCTAAAGCCAAGGATGAGGGAAAACCAAATATCTCTAAGCCTGAAGACATAAATAAACAAGTACCGCCTGTGATGCCGATAAATGGTACAAGTAATTGTTTCAGTGAGGAACGTGGCTGAGTATTTTCTGCTCGTTCACTTGACCAGTTCTGCACAATTACTTTCAAAGTGCCAGATAATGCCAAACCAGATGTTAATGCTATCAAAAAGCCAACAATTAAGAG
>NZ_JADEXF010000207.1 GCF_015207245.1 Nostoc cf. edaphicum LEGE 07299 | reverse complement strand
GATGTAACAAGCGACAGAGAATAAACCATAACCCTTTACACTGTAACCAATTCCCTTCTTCCCCCCTACTTCCCCTTCCCAAAATCTGTTTTAAAAGTTTTGTATTGATAGTAGGGTTACAAGTAACACCTCCGTCATTACAAAACTACAGGCGACCGATGTTAGTCAGTCCTAAAACGATACCAACGCCAATAATATGACCAAAAGCCATCGCTGCAACGAATGTTGGAATACTAATCGGCAGAATAGGGAACTTGGGGCCAACTAGAGGTTTTTCAATCCTAGTACTTAGTAAAACCATTACTAAGCTGCTGATGCTGATGATGATTCCTACTGTGGGATTCCACGCAGGTGTTGCGGGAACAGTTGCAGCTGCTGCTAATAAAATAGAGGAAATCAAGCTTTTGTCTCCTAAATGGAAAAGTTAATGTAGACCTACAAGATTATAAAATTACAAGGCCCAAAAATTTTTTAGATAGTTTAGACTTTTCTGATGATTAGTTTAAATTTGTTAAATATTCATGCGCGTTAAGATTTGCGGCATCACTCAACCACAGCAGTCTATAGCGATCGCCTCTCTAGGCGCAACGGCACTAGGATTTATTTGTGTGCCAAACTCACCTCGTTATGTGACTACATACCAAATTCGGGCAGCAGTGGCAGAACTCCCGGCAAATATTGATACAATTGGGGTTTTTGCCAATCTTAGTATCGCTGAAATCAGTCAGATAGTGGCTGATTCTGGATTGACTGGTGTGCAGTTACACGGAGATGAATCACCAGATTTTTGCTACCAATTGCGTCAAGCTTTACCCAATATTGAAATTATTAAAGCACTAAGAATTCGTAGTCTTGAGCATCTTGACACAGCAGATGATTACACAGAATATGTAGATACTTTGCTACTTGACGCTTACCATCCGCAACAACTGGGTGGTACAGGCAAAACTTTAGATTGGACGATGCTAGAGCAATTTAACCCCAATTGTCCTTGGCTTTTAGCAGGGGGACTAACAGCCGATAATATTGTGGAAGCCCTAAATCAGGTTAATCCTAGCGGCGTTGATTTATCTAGTGGTGTGGAACGGACACCAGGAGATAAGGATTTAGATAAAGTAGCACTCCTATTTCACAGTCTGAAGAACATTGAGTTACTTAGAAGTTAGGAGTCATCAGTTGTGAATTAACTCCCAACTCCCAACTCCCAACTCCCAACTCCCAACTCCCAACTCCTAACTCCTAACTCAGCACTCAGCACTCAGCACTCAAAAAAATGCTGGTTGATGGCGAATCAAGTTAAAAAATTCTTCGCGGGTTTTGTGTTCCTCTTGGAACGCACCAACCATTGCGCTAGTGACAGTCCAAGAACCTGGTTTCTGAACGCCACGCATTACCATGCACATGTGACTAGCTTCCATCACAACGGCTACCCCTTGAGGTTCTAGAATGGTCTGGATTGCTTCGGCAATTTGACGAGTTAACCTCTCTTGTACTTGTAAGCGACGGGAATACATTTCAACAATCCGGGCCAGCTTACTCAGTCCCACAACTTTTTGGTTGGGGATATAAGCAACGTGTGCTCTACCCATAAATGGCAGCATGTGGTGTTCGCACAGACTAAAGAAGTTAATATCTCTAACAAGTACCATCTCGCTATGCCCTTCATCAAAGATGGCATCGTTAACGAGTTCTTCAAGAGATTGGGTGTAGCCACTGGTAAGAAATCGCATTGCCTCGGCCACTCGCTTGGGTGTTTTGAGGAGTCCTTCGCGTTCGGGGTCTTCGCCAACTCCCAATATTAGTGTCCGCACGGCATCCTTCATTTCCTCCAGATGTTCCTCTTTTGGCGGGGACACATCCGCTTGTCGCCCGTTATGAGTATTGCGATCGGGTCTAGGAGTTATGGCTTCTGCCAAGTCGGGAATCAGAGGTGATTGAGAGTAATTGGAACCGTTGGAACTAGCAATAGTCATGATTCAGTCTTGGTTATGGTTTAGTCATTAGTCATTAGTCATTGGTCATTGGTCATTTGCAAAAGACAAAGGACAAAGGACGAAGGACTAATTAGAGTGCGCCAGCACTGGGCATCAGGGTCAATTCATCAATAACTGCCTGTTGTGGTAACAGAACTGTGTGGAGAATTGACTGAGCCACAATTTCCGGGGTTAACATTTTAGAACGGTCTAAGTTGACATGGACTGTTTCTGTATCCCAAAGTTCGGTATTGACTGCGCCGGGACAAATAGCTGTGACACGAATGCCGTGAATGCGTTCTTCTTGTGCCAGGGTTTGAGAGAGGGCTATCAAACCAGCTTTGCTGACGCTGTATGCTCCCCAACCAGGAAAGGGTTGCTTGGCGGAAATTGAGGCGATGTTGATAATTGTGCCTGTGCCCTGATCGCGCATTGAAGGTAAAATCCCCACAATGCACTGAAACACACTGGTAAGATTCAAATCAATTACCTGCTGCCAGCCCTCTAGGGGAATTTCGCTCAAAGCGCCTGTATAGGCGATGCCAGCATTGTTTACCAGAATGTTTATATCACCAAAGTCAAGGGCGATCGCTTGGATCTTTTCTTTGACTTCGGAGATCCGCGCTAAATCTACAGCGTAAGCTTTCGCTTCCACCCCAGTATGCTCTACGGCTTCTCTTACCGCCTCCAATTTATCCAAAGAACGGCTGACTAAGGCGACATCTATTCCCGCTTTCGCAAAGGCTAAAGCCGTTGCTTTCCCAATTCCACTACTTGCTCCAGTAATCAGAGCGCGTCGTTTTTGCTCAACACTCATGGTGTCTCCCAATTTTTTGGCAGTTCCCAAAGCCTATTACCATCCAATTATTTACACTTCTCGGTTTGGATAGATTAAAGGAATCTAAAAATATGATGATTTCCATTAAGCAAATGCTATGATGCAGCACAACAGTCCCCATATTGTGGGTTTTAGCAGTGAAGACAACAAATTGTTGCCTGGAAAACCACGCCGTACATTCAAATTAGATTATTTACATAATACAAAACCCACTCAATCAAATTGAGTAGATTTGCCAAACATGCAAATGCCTATGGCTAGATTGTTAAAAATCTTTAAGCACATAGGCAATTATAGCATTGCTGCTTTAGTAATCAATCATTATGCAATGCCGTTAGTGGGCAACTTCTGTAAAAACACCAATTTTGCGGAATTTTTCATAGCGCAGTTGACGGCGTTCTGGAGCAGTTAAACGATTGAGTTCGTCTAAATTTTCCATCAGTACTTGCTTGAGAGTAGTAGCGGCTTTTAAGGGGTCGGAATGAGCGCCACCAGTGGGTTCAGGTAGTATTTGGTCGATAATTCCCAACTTTTTCAAGTCATGGGAAATAATTTTTAGCGCCACGGCGGCTTGGGGAGCCTTACCAGCATCTTTCCACAAAATTGCAGCGCAGGCTTCGGGAGTGGCGACGGTATAAACGGAGTGTTCAAACATGAGTAGGCGATCGCCTACACCAATTCCGAGTGCGCCACCGGAACCGCCTTCACCAATAACTGTGCAGATAATTGGCACATCCAAACAGAACATTTCCCGTAAGTTGTAAGCGATCGCTTCTCCTTGACCTTGGTGTTCTGCTTCTACCCCAGACCAAGCTCCAGGCGTGTCGATAAAGGTTAGTATCGGCATACTAAACTTGTTGGCGTGTTCCATCAACCGCATGGCTTTGCGATAGCCGCCAGGGTAAGGCATTCCAAAGTTACGGGCAATATTGTCTTTAGTATCGCGTCCTTTTTGATGACCCAACATCACCACAGGTTGCCCACTCAGACGACCGACACCACCAACTAAAGCCGGATCGTCACCACCACAGCGATCGCCATGCAATTCCATCCATTCATCACTAATAGCCTGAATGTAATCGAGAGTACTGGGGCGACGCGGATGACGAGCGACTTGCAATCGTTGAGACGGGGATAGACTACTGAAAATTTCCTCACGCAGTTGCATAGCGCGTGCTTCTAGTTGACGAATTTGACCAGAAACATCAACGCCATTTTCTTCTGCAAGTTGCCGAATTTGATCGATTCGGGTTGCCAGTTCTGCTAAGGGCTTTTCAAAATCTAACAGTAGCGGTTTACGCTCGGTAGTTGCCATCGTAGGGGTTATAAGTACGAGTTATAAGTTATCTATCCTTTGTTCTTTGTCCTTTGTCAGTTGTCCTTTGTCCTTTGTGCAAATAACAAATGACCAATGACTAATGACAAATGACCAATGACTAAACCAACAGCGGTCTAAATCCATGTTTCACTGATACCTTACCAATCTGCTCCATTTTGTCTACGGTAATCTGATTGCGTCCCCAGGAAAAGTTCGTGTATAACTTCTCAAATTCCAACAGCATTGATTCGGCAAAACAAGCAAACAACTGGCGGGCTGGCACGTCCATATTGACGATTTTCATAATTTTCCAGTCAATATCCAGGGAATGCTCTACAATCCCACCATTTAACACAAATACACCAGGATGCTGAACTTTGGTTGCTAAGTTTTTAGGATAGCCGCCATCAATCAATAAACAGGGTTGTTTCAAAGTGGTCGGGTCAATTTCCACGCCTCTGGGCATACTAGCAACCCAAACTACAACGTCAGCTTCAGGCAGTGCTTCTGTCAAACCCATGATTTTTCCTCGCCCCAGTTCACCTTGCAGTTCTTTGAGGCGTTCCTGGTCGCGGGCGATTAACAAAAGTTCTTTGACATCTGTTTTTGCATCTAGCCAGCGGGTAACTGCACTACCAATATCCCCGGTTGCCCCACATATAGCAACAGTGGCTTTTGACAGATCGATTCCCAATTGTTTTGAGGCTTCTTCCACCTGCTTACAAATAATGTAGGCAGTATGTGTGTTTCCTGTGGTGAAGCGTTCAAACTCTAGTTTAATGTTGCGGACTTGGCTAAACTGGTCTAACTTAAAGTTTTCAAAAATAATAGAGGAAAATCCGCCTAAAGCTGTAATGTTAATGCCATGCTTTTGTGCATGAGCCATCGCGTTGAGGATTTTGCGCGTTGCAGCTTTGATGCGACGGCTAGCTAGCATTTCCGGCAAAAAGCAAGATTCTACATACCGTCCTTCAATTTTTTGTCCAGTTACACTGGTGACAATAATGGTATCGACAATTTGCGGTGGGGCGCTGCACCAAAAGTCTAGCCCTTGATCGGCATATTCTGGGTATCCCAATTCTTGAGCAACCGATTGAGCGTGTTCTAAACTAGTCAGATGTCCAATTAGACCAAACATGTAGTGATTATTAGGCTTGTGCTGTCTTGAGACGTGGAATTTAGTAGAGTTAGGAGTTAGGAGTTCTGAGTTCTGAGTTCTGAATTTAAACTACTCAGCACTCAGCACTCGTTACTCAGCACTTTGTTAGGCGGCTATGAGTCCGTAGGCTGACAAGCGCATGATATCGCGAGTCGTGAAGCCTATGTTACTTAATGCTTCACCGTATTGAATCATAAAGTCTTCTACCAAAGCATCTTTTTCCATTGCCATTGTGTGGGCATCACCTTCTACTTGGTTGAGCATTTTCCAGACGATGGGTAGATTCTGGCGATTTGCAAGTTCAAGTTCAGCTTTGGATTCTGTGAAGTGTTCTTTCAACCAAACTTCTCCAAAGTTGAGGTGGCTGTATTCTTCTTTAACTACTCCTTCCGTGATTTTGCGGGCAAAAGCGTCGGCGACGGGGATGTAAATGTTATATGCTGCGATCGCAAAACATTCGATAATCAAAGACTGAATCAACAGACAAGTGACAACTTTTCCTTCCGCCGCTGCTGTTTGGAAATTCTGGTGTAGTCCAGAGAAAAATTCCTTGGCAAATTGCAAATCTGGGGTAACTTCCAAATTGCGTCCACAAGCTTCAAATCCTTTTTTGTGTCGGCTTTCCATCTTGGAGAGGCGAATCAATTCATCATGAGATTCTGGCAGCAGTTCGGCTAATGTGATGTAATTTTCATGGGCTTCTTGTTCCCCTTCAATCACGATCGCATTAATCCGGCTATAAGCATCTTTGTATGTTTCGCTCTTGAAATCTAATTCTTTAAATTGGTCTGCAAGCTGCTGCATGGTTATGTTTACTCCCGTAAAACTGAATTATTTGACACCAGGATTCGATTTACCCTATGAACTGAGGGTAACAATCTCTGTGGTTTAATTTAACTTAACAAGTAGACTATGTTTATAGATTAATGGTTGCTGGGGGCAATGCTATAGTACTAGCGAAATAAATGCTTTGCGGCTCAAGTTATGTCTAAACCAAACCCAAATGTGAAATCTGGTGATTTGTTGAGCCTAGTAATCTTACTGCTAGGGGCATTTATCGTTCTACTACCGCTGTTTGTGGTCTTTCTCACCTCCTTTGCACCGACGGCCGCCAGCCCAGAAAATTTGTCCAAAAATAACTGGTCTTTAGCAAATTACCGCGTTGCATGGCAACAGGGAAAATTTTTGCTGGCGTTTGCTAATTCTACCTTGGTAG
>NZ_JADEXF010000206.1 GCF_015207245.1 Nostoc cf. edaphicum LEGE 07299 | reverse complement strand
CTTCGTGGCTTGGCCCGAACCAACCTCCTTGAACCTCAACGCGAGTTAAGATTGCCACTGGCAAAGATTCTACCCATTCGTAAGGAACTGTTGCTATTTTAAATAAATTCTCACGTTCAATATTAAATACATCATTTTCGTCTAAAGTTGGATTAACCCATTGGTAAATTCGTGTCATTCTTCGTAAATCAATTACATCTTTAAACTGAGGCTGTAAATATGCTGCGGGGTTAGAAGTAAGTAGAATTTCAACATATTTCTCAGTACGAGAACGGATAACTTTTGCGCCTTCTTGAAAACGGCGAAGTGCTGTTTCGTGTTCTTCTAATTCAAGATAACAACGTGCTTCAGCTAAGTAGGCTAAAGATAAAGTCAGTATATATTCATCAGCTATTTGGCTCTGTTCCTCAATTTCTATATCCGTGTATTCAGTATAAATATGCTCTGCTTCTAAGAAACGGTTTATAGCTTGCAGAGCGCTGCCTCTACGATTTTCAGTTTTGGTCATTGTGAAGGCATTAACTGCCAACTCAATTGCAGCACGAAAATTAGCATAGAAACTAAGGTCAATTTTGCGGTTGACTTTGCTCAATAGTTCTTCCGCTTGTTTTAGGCGTTTTTCTAGCTCCTTGAGGCGCTGTGCTATTACAGCAAAGCCCATTACTGAAACACCAAGGCTAAGTACACTAGCCGCAGTAGTTATCTGTAGAATTCCTTGATTAATTTGTAAACTTTGCCCAAGCTCTCCTAACTGATTTTCGATACCACCTAAATGCCTGTTGACATCAGCTAGTCCTTTTGCTGTCACAGCTGCATTAGCCCCTGAAACAACAAGGTTAAGTAAATTATTAGGAGAACTTGTTGGCATTGGTACTAAATCTCTTAACCAAGCTACAACTTGTTTTGTGACAGCATGTTGAATTACACCGCCAGTTCGTACATATACACCACTAGCTAACCCCCTAACAATATGAGGGGCAAGTGCAAAAGTTAATGTAAGCGCGTCCATAATCTTCTCCTATTTGGTAAAGCATCAGCAGCCTGATGTTTTATAGCAAGCCACTTATACGCAGCAAATATCTGCGCTTCACTTAGTATTCCCAATTTGAGTTCTATTCTGTCTAATAGCGATCGCTCTTTTTAACGAACCGCCAAGACGCTAACAAAGAAAAGCGATCGCTCTTTTTAACCAGAAGATGCAGAGCGATCGCAGATACAATCATAAGTAAAAGCAAGCAGGTAGAAAATGGCTGAAATTGTCACCCTTCAACTTCCTGAAACACTGGCACAAAAAGCAAAGGAAATCGCTGCTTTCACACATCGGCGACTTGAAGATGTATTGCTAGAATGGATTGACCGCGCCATTACCGAACTACCTATGGAGTCATTACCTGACGATCAGGTTTTGGCTATGTGCGATATGCAGATGGAAACTCAGCAGCAAGAGGTTTTCAGTGACTTGCAAGCGCGTCACCGAGAGGGACAGCTGAATGATGCAGAAGTTCGTCAACTAGATGAACTCATGCAGGTTTACCGACGTGGCTTAGTAAGTAAAGCAAGAGCCTTTAAAGTAGCTGTTGAACGTGGCTTAAAACCAGCCCTCAATTAATAGCAATGGCCCGCTTTTACATTTCTGTAGATATAGAACGTCGTGTCCGCACCGATGCTCGAAACCGATGTGGCTATTGCTTGAGTCCTCAGCGTTTAGTAATGGCACGTTTGGAAATTGAACATATTATTCCCATCTCTAAGGGTGGTAGCAACGATGAATCAAACTTGTGGCTAGCTTGTCCCCTGTGTAATCGCTACAAAAGTGATAAAACGACAGGGGTTGATCCAGAGACGATCGAAACGGTAAAGCTATTTAACCCTCGTACTCAAGTCTGGTTTGAGCATT
This sequence comes from Nostoc cf. edaphicum LEGE 07299, assembly GCF_015207245.1. Lineage (GTDB taxonomy): Bacteria > Cyanobacteriota > Cyanobacteriia > Cyanobacteriales > Nostocaceae > Nostoc > Nostoc edaphicum_B. The sequence goes on along the minus strand of NZ_JADEXF010000206.1, from coordinate 4,611 downwards.
TTGGTTGGAGTGAAGATGGTCTACGTATTGTTGGCAAAACGCCGACTGGTAGAGCAACTGTTGCAGTTTTACATTTGAGCGATGATGCAGATGCACTAGAAGTTCGCAGTTATTGGGTACTTGCGGGTTGGCATCCTCCAGAGGATTGAATGAACCGCAGATGAGAGAGCGATCGCCCAAATTTCATCTAAGTCAGATACAGTTACAATAAGGTGGTAAATATGGGAGTAAATAGGAATTATGCTTAGTGGGATTAAACAAAAGGCTATTGTCGGAAAAAATGGCAAGATTGAACTGTCTGCAACGGAATTAGCAGAAGGAACTGTTGTAGAAGTCATCGTGTTAGTTGAAACACCAACTGAAGAAGATGAAACTACCTATCTTCTGAAATCAGAAACTAACAAGAAACATCTACTCACAGCTTTGGAGAATGTAGAAAAAAGAAACCTGATTTATGTTGATTTAGATGAATATGAAAAAAGTTGCCTTTGAACCAGAAGCTTTTGAACAATTAGGTCAGTGGGCGACAGAAGACAAAAAAATATTCAAAAAAATCTTGGAACTGATTAGAGATATACAAAGAGATCCTTTTGCAGGAATAGGGAAGCCAGAACCATTAAAATATGAACTACAAGGTTACTGGTCAAGGCGGATCACAGATGAACATAGATTAGTTTACAAAGTGCAAGAAGATTTATTGATTATTTTGACTTGCAAATATCATTATGAGCAATAAAGATTATTGAGGCTGGGATATTATTTTAGCTCAGGCGATCGCTTTTTTTAACCCAATGATGTGAAGCAGAACAAGAGAGCGATCGCAGATACAATCATAAGGAAAAGACAAGCTTGTAGAAAATGGCTGAAATTGTCAATAACCTTAAAATTAGCTGTTGAATACGGATTGAAACTAGCCTTCAATTAATAGCAAAATCTGTATATTTACGCACAGATGGCAACTGAAAAGCTAAAATAATATCTTTTTTGGGGACACCTAATTCAACCAATTCATTAGCAATTCCTACCTCTGTTCCATCTTGCTGAATCCAGATTTTCTCGTTAATAATATCTAGATGCAGAACAGGCCCATATATACGGTCTTGCTCGTGCCAACCTACATAAACTAATTGATAATGATCGTGTTCTGTATCAAAAATTGTCTGTGCTTGAATGCGATTATCCCAAACAATACTAGCGTGTTGTTGAAGTAAATTCTTAATATATTGTCGATATTCGTCTAGCTTTGCCATTGGTCTATTGCCTCCTGTTCAATATTATAAATTAGTAAACAGAGTTGATTAATTTGAATAACAGATTGGATAAATGGAAGGATAAAAAACTCATTTTAAACAGTACTAGGAACCGCTAAATATAAAGTGCGATTGGCTTCTTTTTTTTGTAAAGCAATTCGGTAAATAATAAATTGTCCTAATGCAGCATAAAGTTCTGTAATTTTTGAAGGACTCAAAAAACTTTTAATTTCAACAGCTATTTTTTGTCCTTGTTTTTCGGCTGCAATAATTTTTTCTGCTCCTAAATCAACATATAATTCAAGGGTTCCTGCCTGGAGAGCATAAGGATCGTGAGTGATTAACCAGCCATCTTTCTCAAGTGCTGTTTTGACAACTGTATGAAAGGCATCTTTAGAAGACACAGGTTTAATTCCAATTTATGGCGGTGCTTGATTTAAGAATTTCCATTTTGTTAATACATTGACAACCTAGTGAAACTTTTTTTAACTAAATTTAATATAGTTCTGTTTCTTCTCGCCTGTCTACTTACTCCAGATGCAGAGGAGAAGAGAATTGAATGAACCGCAGATGAAAAAGCGATCGCACCATCCCCCAATAACTTCGATAAAATCACTATGGTGCTAGTTAACCCTCCCTAAATTTAATGAAAAGCGATCGCTCCCTTTCCCAACTCTCTCTTCAACGTCCCGAACTACTCGCACCAGCAGGTAATTGGGAATGTGCTAAAGCTGCTGTGGAAAATGGGGCAGATGCGATTTACTTCGGTTTGGATCGGTTTAACGCCAGAATGCGGGCACAAAATTTTACTGAAGCGGACTTACCTCAATTGATGACATTCCTGCACCGTCGGGGTGTAAAGGGTTATGTCACCGTCAACACACTCATATTTCCCAAAGAACTAGCAGAAGCACAGCAATATCTCCGCACAATTATTGCAGCTGGTGTGGATGCAGCGATCATTCAAGATATTGGTATATGCCGTCTCATCCGTCAACTTTCCCCCGATTTTCCCATCCATGCTTCCACGCAAATGACAATTACCAGTGCGGCTGGAGTGCAATTTGCCAAATCTCTTGGCTGTCAATTGGTGGTGCTGGCGCGTGAATGTTCTCTCAAAGAAATCAATAAAATCCAGCAGCAGATTGCCCAACAAGAAACCTCGCTGCCTTTAGAAGTTTTTGTTCATGGTGCTTTGTGCGTAGCGTATTCCGGCCAGTGTTTGACTAGTGAGGCTTTAGGTGGACGTTCTGCTAACCGAGGTGAATGTGCCCAAGCTTGCCGGATGCCCTACGATTTAATCGCCGATGGGAAAGTTGTGGATTTAAAAGAGCGCAAATATTTACTCAGTCCTCAAGACTTAGCGGGGTTAGACGTTCTGCCCGATTTGGTGAAATCAGGAGTAACTTGTCTCAAAATTGAAGGTCGTCTGAAAGCTCCAGAGTATGTTGCTAATGTCACCCGTGTTTATCGGCAAGCTTTGGATAGTGTAATGACGGAATTGGAAAGACCTAACCCCCTAACCCCCTTCCCTGGTAGGGAAGGGGGAATAAAAGCTCCTCTCTCCGAAGCGCAGAGGAACTGGGGGAGAGGTCAATCAGACCAAGAACACTACAACCTAGAAATGGCATTTTCTCGCGGACTCTATACGGGCTGGTTTGGCGGAATTAATAATCAGGAACTAGTTCACGCCCGCTTTGGTAAAAAACGTGGGGTTTATTTAGGTGAAGTCAGCCGCATTCACAACGAAGAGGTAACAGTCAAATTGGAAGCGCCTGTCAAACCAGGGGATGGAATTGTATTTGACTGCGGTCATCCAGAGGCGAAGGAACAAGGCGGCCGAGTTTATGGGGTGGTTTCGAAAGGTAAGGAAAGTGTGCTGACCTTTGGTAGGAATGACTTGAACCTGCGCCGAGTGCATATAGGCGATCGCATTTGGAAAACCAGCGATCCAGAACTCGATAAGCAACTACGTCAGAGTTTTGCTGGCGAGAATCCCCAATTTCAGCGTCCCATTAATGTAGAAATTTATGGAGAAATTGGTCAGCCATTAATTGCGATCGCCCGCGATCGACTCGGTAATATTGTACAAGTAGAGTCTGCAATTTCTCTAGTTGAAGCACACACTAAACCCCTAGATACAGACCGTTTACAAGAACAATTCGGTCGTCTCGGTAACACACCTTTCTGTTTAGGAACACTAACCAACCACCTCAGCGGTGCTATTATGCTACCCGTAAGTGAGTTGAACCGGATGCGGCGGGAAATCGTGGTGCAGTTGGAAGAATTGCGAAGTCAACCCAAACCCTGGCAATTACATTCTGATATCTCTTTCCAAAACTTACTCCCCTCATCTCCCACCCTGCGCGAAGCTAAAGCTACATCTCCTTCACTCATCGTCCTAGTACGAAATCTCAAGCAACTTCAAGCAGCACTCGAAGCGGGAATCCAAACACTTTACTGTGAATTTGAAGACCCCCGCGCTTATCGAGAAGCCGTGCAAGTGGTGCGCCAACAACAACCAAACAAAGCAGAGAATTCTTCACTTTTAACTCCTAACTCCCAACTCCCTACAATTTGGGTTGCACCACCCCGAATTACCAAACCTGGGGAAAATTGGATTTTGCAGCAGGTACGTGCTTCAGAAGCAGATGGCTATCTAATACGGAATTATGACCAATTGCAATTCTTTGCAGCAGACCGTTGTATCGGAGATTTTTCGCTCAACGTTGCTAATCCCTTAACAGCAGACTACTTTCAGCAACACTTTGGTTTAGAACGGCTGACGGCATCTTATGACCTAAATATTACCCAACTACAAGACCTGCTTGCCAGTTGTCCACCCCAGTGGTTTGAGGTGACAATCCATCAGCATATACCGATGTTTCACATGGAGCATTGTGTATTTTGTGCCTTTCTCTCGACGGGTACAGACTATACCAACTGTGGACGACCTTGTGAAAAGCAGGAAGTGAAATTAAAAGACCGTGTAGGCAGCGAACACGTTATTAAAGCAGATGTAGGTTGCCGCAATACTGTGTTTAACGGCACTGCTCAAACGGGAGCAGAGTACGTACAGCGCCTTATAGAACTGGGGTTACGTCACTTCCGCATCGAGTTTGTGAATGAAACACCAGAGCAAGTGAGTAAAACAATATATTTTTATAGTCAATTATTGCAAGGTGAGATTACAGGTTCCCAACTCTGGCGTGAGTTGAAGTTGCAAAATCAACTGGGTGTGACTCGTGGCCCTATGGGAGTGTCAGCACTGCGCTCATAATTGATTTTCTGAACGCCCAGCTTGAAAAATCTGTTCGGCGGTCAAATTCAATTCTGGGAATGTAGGGGATATGATACGGTC